>JAISOQ010000109.1 GCA_031275515.1 Treponema sp.
CCCGTTTATTGCCACCCGAAAATTCTTTCTTTATGGAACAGCGGCAAAGAGAGCCAGCGCGAATGGGTTCATTCGCTGTATCACTTTCTGTTACATGGCAGGAGCATAGCCTTGGCAGCGGACAGTCTGCACGTTCACCGAAATACCCTTATATACAGGCTGGACAGATTGTTCGAAATACTGGGCGCCGATCTGAAAGCTCTTGAAGATGACCGGTTGTTATTTTATTTTTTCTCCTGCCTGATTGTGGTGAATATGCAGCATACAGGAGCCTGTCCCAAAACTAATTGACTGTACGCTAACGCGCACGGTTTTGGGAAAGGCTCCCAAGTAATCCCAATTTGGAAGCGGAGACAGGGGAAGGGCCTGCGAGGGTAAAACCGGAAGGAAACAGCTAAAAACCCGGTGATTTCCCTCCTGGTTCAAACTGCAAAATCTCTGTTGTAATTACCATCCCCGCCGGGCCCGGAAATTAGCGCCCATTCGCGGACCGTTAGAATCCCATCAAATTCACATTATTTATGATTTTTTCCTTATTGATTGAAGCGGCGTGCAGTAACGATCCATATAAAGGATATGAAGTATCTCTGGTCTCGATTTCTTTACCGATGGGCCGCCGGGCTTTTCCTTAGCGTCCCGGCGCTGATCCTGCCCCGGGCCGCAGCCGCCCAAACATCCCCGGTTTCGGTATATGCCGGCGAAACGGCGGAGACGCCCAAGCCGGCAGGAGGGGTCTCCGCGGAATTTCTCTGGGCCGGGTCCTGGCGGCAGCAATGGCGTCCGGACGAAGACGGCGGTCTTGAAGCCGGCACGGGAAATCTTTCCAACCGGGAAGATATAAAGGTCAGCGCCCTGGGACTGACCGCCCGCTTCCAGGCTTTGGATAAGCGGCCCGCCCTGTTTTGGGAACACCTTGATGAAGGGGTCACGGCCTTTTCCGGCGGCATCTACCATAACCCTACGGGATCCCGGCTGCTCTACGGGGTTCTCGACGAATGGGGGCTTTCCGCACGGCTCAGGAACCCGTGGGGGAAATCCCTGCCCTTTGTGGAGAGCCGCAGGCCCCTGACAGCGGATATTAAAACCGAAATCTCTTCGACAAGGCCGCCGTCGGAAGACAGCGAAGCCTACCTCTACCTGGGCAGTCCGCAGATGGGGAAGTTCAGGGCCTTTGCGTCGGTTCAGACGGATATGCGGCAGACGCCGGCCTTTGGGGGCGGCATGGATCTGCAATTCGCCAGGAAGACGAGCCTGCGGGCCGAAGGGTTCTACCTCCAGCAGCGCCTTGCCCCGGCTGTTCCCTCCACGTGGTTTTCCTTTCCACCGGCCCTGCCCGAACGGGATTTCCGGCTAGGCGGGGCGGGGATTTTTTTCACCACTCCCTTTTTCGGCGCGGCGGTTGACGGGGCCTGTTCGGAGACCTTCGCCTGGGGCAGGGATTTGTACGGGAACCTGGCCTTTCGTCTGGGGGACAAACCCTGGCAGGTATCGGCAGGGGCGGATGCGGCGGGAAGCCGTTTCGTTGACCGGGACGGCTCCGCTGTGGGGGCGGGGTTCAGGGCCGCCGCACGGGTTGATCGAAAGGGAAAAGGCTCCAGCCTTTTTAGAGCCAGCCTGACCCTTCGCGGTCCGGAGATTGGAGCAGCTTTTAACCGGGGCAGCGCCGCGGTATCATACCGGTTCCCTAAGTCCCTCAAATTTCCGCTGCCCTTTGGAACGGCGTTCAGGCCGGGGCGGGTGAGCCTGAGCGCAGCCAGGGACGGGCGGAACCAGGAGCAGATCGCCGACAGTCTCGATACCGGGGTCAGCTTCTACCTGGGACCGGTACGGACTGCTTTCAACGCCGCTTTGACCTGCGTCACCGACAGGGTTTCCCGGGATTTTGATACCCTCAAGATTTCGGGAGAACTTTCGTATTATACCGGTCCCTTCCAATTCAGAGCCGGAGCGGGGTATGCCGGAACCCGTTCCAAGTCCCCGGTATGGGACCTTTCGTGGTACGTTTCCATCCGGGGAAAGCGGGAACAGCAGATCCTTCCAAATCGCCGGCTCGTTCCAAACCGGTTGATCCTTCCGGGACGGTTCAGCGTCAAGGTGAGTTCTCCGGATTTTCCTGAAAAATGGGCGTGCGATCTTTCCTGGCGGCTGGAAATACAGACGGGAAAACGGTGACGTAAAACAGCGGATATGCTATACTTCAAGGCATGAATACCAATGTGGACCGAATCAGGATGAAACAGGCGTTTATCATTGATATGGACGGGGTGATTTATCACGGCAACCGGCTTCTCCAGGGCGCTGCGGAGCTTGTGAAATGGCTTGAGGCAAAGGATAAGGCGTTCCTCTTTCTGACCAATTCCAGCGAGCGGTCGCCTCTGGAGCTTTCCCAAAAGCTGGCCCGCCTGGGTATTCAGGCAGCCCCGGAGCACTTCTACACCAGCGCCCTGGCTACGGCGGCTTTTCTGTCCACCCAGCGGCCTGGAGGATCGACCTACGTGATAGGCGAGCCGGGACTTATCCAGGCCCTCTACGATGCGGGGTTCACCATGAATAATGTGAATCCTGATTATGTGGTAGTTGGGGAAGGCCGGGGCTACAGCCTGGAAGCCCTGGAACGGGCGGTCAAGCTGGTCTTAGGCGGAGCCAGGCTCATCGGGACCAATCCCGATTTGACCGGCCCGACAGAGGGGGGGTTAGTCCCTGCCTGCGGGTCACTGGTCGCTCCCATAGAGATGGCTGCGGGCGTCAAAGCCTATTTTGTAGGGAAACCCAACCCCCTGATGATGCGTCATGGCCTGCGCCGTCTTAACGTCCGGCGGGAGGACACGATCATCATCGGGGACCGGATGGACACGGATATTGTCGCCGGCGTGGAAGCGGAAATCGAAACCATCCTGGTCCTTTCCGGCGTTACCACGCTCAAAGACATCCCCGCCTTTCCCTACCAGCCTGTGTACATACTGGATGGGGTTTTTGAAATACCGGATTAACCGGTCCCGGAGCAGCCCATTAATCCGCAATGGGCCGCCGGGCTTTGCGCTTTCCCTTATCCCTCCCGGCTGGCCGGCCAAGAGGCTGCATTTTCATCGGCTGCCGTGAATGTTCCGTTGTAAAGCCCTTCTCCCTCCCCGGGGATCTGGGGCGTTTCCGCATTCTGATGTTGATCCAATCCCGGGAAGGCCGGTACTTTTTTGACGATAACGCCCTTTTCGTCCAGAAACGCTTCCTTTTCCGGCGGGATGCGGTCATCGGTATACACAGAAGTTACATCCTCGGCCCGTACTATACACTCAGTGCCCCGCTGGGAAAACTTTTCCGCTTCGGTTAAAACGATGATCTCCTCGGCCTGTTCCGCCATATCCCGAACCGTTTGGGCCCGGCTGTGGTTTCTCCCGGTAAACCCGTAGCCCTCAATGAAACCATCCGCGCCGATGAAGAACTTGTCGGAGAAGAATATCTCCGCGCACTTCCGGGTTATGGACCCCACCAGGACCTGAGCCTCCGGCTGGTATTCCCCGCCCAGAAGGATGATCCGGCAGGTCCGGGTGTGCCGCAGGTGATTGGCGATAAACGCCGAATTAGTGACAATGGTGACATCCTTCCGGGTATTGGCAAGCTCTTCCGCCAGTAGTGTGCAGCAGGAACCGGACTCTATCATCACCGTTTCCCCGTCTTCTACCGAAGCCGCCGCCGCCTGGGCGATACGCCGTTTTATCTCGTAATGAATAGCCATACGCCTACCCACATCGTCAATAGACCCAAACAGCGCAAACCCATGTTCCCGGCGTATCAAACCCCTCTCCTCAAGCTGATCCAAATCCTTCCGTACCGTTACCTGGGACACATGCAGCAACTCCGCCAGGGCAGACACCTCGATGCGCTGGCGTAAAGCCAGGGCCTCTAGAATTTTATTATGCCGTTCCGTCATTCTGATCTCCTCTTCATTGGTCTTTCTTT
This sequence comes from Treponema sp., assembly GCA_031275515.1. Classification (GTDB taxonomy): domain Bacteria; phylum Spirochaetota; class Spirochaetia; order Treponematales; family Breznakiellaceae; genus JAIRLK01. The sequence goes on from JAISOQ010000109.1 coordinate 3,958, forward strand.
CAGGGCCGCCCTATAGGAGAAGCTCCAGACCCCTTATAACCGGGTCTTTGTTGCCGCTCCATACTTTTAAAATACTAAATTCCTGCAAAAAGTCAAGAAAAAAGTTACATTTGAAACAATAATATTTACGAATAAAAATACAAAAAAATGTATATAGGGAGAGGCTGTCCCAAAACCCCGAAGGTCCTGGGGACTAAGGTCCCTGGGGACAAGTCTCCTGGAGACTTGTCTCCTTAGCGGGGGCGTTACGAGGGCAAGGCAGGCCGCTTTCGCAGCTATCAGAAACCCGTAGCAGGGGGTAGGCGCGGACCAAAGGTCCGATGGACCTTGGCGCGACCTCAGGGGGCGGAGCCCCGTATGCACTAACTTATATTTGACAAACCGTCGGTTTAATGGTATACTGTAAAAAACACCGGAGGTTTGTATTATGCCGTCGATAGCCCAGTTACTGCCGCTGCTCGGAAAGGGTTACGAGCGGAAATGTATCGAACTTTGGGATTATACGGCGTGCGCGTGAAATCAAAACGCCCGCCGATTTAATGATGCTCTGTTTGTTTCATCTGCTCAAGGAGTGTCGCTTATTACGGTCAGCACCGTCGCCTTCGCCCTGAAAACAGGGAATTTCAGCGATGTGGCGTTTATGAAAAAGTTCGCCAAATGCGGCGAATGGTTCAAACAGATACGCGCGGACTTGTTGCTTGGCGGGTTAATTTCATATCCGAAACCGGCATATTTAGAGCTTATCCGCAAATAGGGAAGAGCCGATGAAGAGGATATGAAACGAGCAGCAGGAAGCGGAATCAAATCATGGGAACTGACGGATGACCTGTGGGAACGAGTCAAGGATTTCATCCCT
>JAISOQ010000139.1 GCA_031275515.1 Treponema sp.
GGGATCGTAGAGCTTCCCGCTGGCCGCCGGAGCGTGGCTGCGTCCTATGAAAAGAAGCACCGTCAGCGTGATGATGTAGGGTATCATGTTCAAAAGGTGGACGGACACGGAGAGGCCGAATTTGGGATTCCCCAGGGAAAGGGCCAGGGACTTGCAGAATCCGAAAAGGAGGCAGGCCAGCACGGTGTTTTTCGGCTTGAACTTGCCGAAGATGACCGCGGCTATGGCGATAAAACCCTGACCGGAGATTATCGACGGGAAGAAGTAGGATACCGTGGACAGGGGGATAATCGCGCCCCCCAAAGCCGCCAGTATGCCCGAAAGGATCACGCAGAAGTAGCGGACCTTGAACACGCTGATCCCCAAGGTAGCCGCCGCCCGGGGATGTTCCCCCACCGCCCGGATACGCAGACCGTAGCGGGTCTTAAAGAGCAGAAACCAGATCACCACCGCCAGGACCAGGCAGGCGTAGACCGACAGGTAGTTTTTGAACATATAGTTAAAAAAGGAATTGGCGGGAAAGATGGTCCCCAGCACTATCGGCAGCTTGTCCGAAAGTTCCACCGGGCGGGTCTGGGTGGAACCCGCGAAGATCGCCTTGCAGAAGTAGATGGCAGCCCCCGGCGCCAGAAGGTTGACGGCAATCCCGGAAATCGTCTGATCCGCCTTGTAGGTGATGGAAGCCAGGGCATGGAGAAAGCCGAAGAAAGCCCCCGCCATAGCGCCGGCCAGAAGCCCCATCCAGGGATTCCCGGTAATAACCGACACAGCCGCGCAGGTAAAAGCGCCTATGGTCATCTGCCCCTCTATGCCGATGTTCACCACGCCGGAAGTTTCGCTCATGATACTGCCCATGCCGGCAATGATGAGCGGGGCGGCATAGGTTAAGGTTGAACTGATAAGCAAACCCAGATCGGACGCGCTGAATATCATAGGGGCCTCCCTTCTTTTTTTGCCTTGAAAAATTTCACCAGGGCCCGGAACGCGCCCATAATGGCTATAGAATAGATGATGACGCCGATAATGACGTTCACCAGCTCGCTGGGAGCGCCGATGATGTTAAGGCGACTGCCCCCGTACTTCATGCCGCCGTAAAAGAGGCCCGCGAACAGCGCCCCTATAGGATTTATGCCCCCTATCATGGAGACCGAAATCCCGTCAAACCCGTAACCTTCCTGGGCCGCAAGCTGGGTGATTCGCCCCACAACCCCCAGTACCTGCACCGCCCCGCCGAGACCGGCAAGCAGCCCGGAGATACCCATGCTCGCCACAATGGACCGGGCCACCGGAATACCGCCGTATTCGGCGGCGTGACGGTTAAAGCCCACCGCCCGGAGCCGGTACCCCATAGTGGTTTTGTTCAGGATGATCCAGATGATGATGACCGCGGCCAAAGCCAATACCATGCCCCAGTGAACCCGGACCGTCCCCAGGACATCCCGGAAAGCATCGGTGTTGATACGGGAAGTTTCGGCTATATCCACGGAGGCGGTGGAATTGGGCTTCTTGAAGGCCGGGGACATAACGAGGAAGTTGGACAAGTAGAAGGCTATCCAGTTCAGCATGATGGTAACAATAACCTCGTGTATGCCTTTTAAGGCTTTGAGAAGACCCGCTATGCTGCCAAGGAAGGCCCCGGCCAGCCCCCCTGCCAGGATGGCAGCAACCGCGTGAATCCCCGCAGGCATGGGGAGGAGTATGCTTACCGCCAGGGCCGTCATGCTCCCGGCGATGTACTGGCCCTCGGCGCCTATGTTAAAGAGACCGGTTTTGAAGGCGAAGGTTACGGAAAGGCCCGTAAAGATGATGGGCGTGGCGTACTGCACCATGTACATCATGTTTTTGAAGGACCCGAAAATTCCGGTAAACAGGGTTCCATAGGCTTCCAGAGGGTTAAACCCCGTGATGAGGAGAATCACAGATCCCGCCAGGAGGCCGATGAAGATGGCCAGCAGGGTGTAGAGAAACACATCGTTCCAGATAATACGTCCCAGGCGCTGCCGGAGAAACAGATCTTTCCATACAATAAGGCCGGCGCTTTGCCGGCGCGGTTTTTGATCCGGTGAATCAGGACGCCGCATTTTGAACACCTCCCGCCATCATAAGCCCCAGGACCGCTTGATCCACTTTGTCTCCGGACATGCTGCCCACGATCCTGCCCCGGAACATGACATCAATGCGATCCGACAACTTCGTAATCTCGCTTAATTCAAAGGACACCAGGAGCACCGCTTTGCCCGCGTCCCGCTGCCCCACAATATACCGGTGTACGTATTCAATAGCCCCCACGTCGAGGCCCCGGGTGGGGTTCACGCAGATGAGGAGATCCTTGTCGTTGGTTACCTCCCGGGCAATGATGACCTTCTGCTGATTACCCCCGGAAAGACTGGCCGCCTTGTTTCCCGTGCAGTCCGGGGGCCGGACATCGAATTTTTCGATGAGTTCCCGTGAGTGGGCGGTGATAGTGTTCTTCTTCAGGAAACCCCGGCGGGAAAATTGCTTTTCCTGTACGTTTTGGAGCACCATATTCTCCGCCACGGTGAAATCCATCACCAGGCCGTGCTTCTGCCGGTCTTCCGGGATCGAAGAAAGGCCGGTTTCAAAGATCATCCGGGGCGTTTTGTTGAAGATGTCCTTGCCCAAAAGGGTAATGGCCCCGGATTCGGCCTTTTGCAGCCCCGTCAGGGCCGCCACAAATTCGGACTGGCCGTTGCCGTCAACCCCGGCTATGCCCACGATCTCCCCGGCGCGGACGCTGAGATTGAGGCCGTTAACCGCAGGATGATCCAAGTAATTGCGGACCACCAGGTTTTCTACTTTAAGAACCACTTTCCCCGGTTTGAGCGCCTTTTTTTCCACCGTAAAGTCCACAGCCCGGCCCACCATCATGGAGGCCAAGGCTCCCTCGCTTACTTCCGGCACGTTCACAGTGTCTATGGTTTTGCCCGCCCGGATGATGGTACATTTATCCGCCATAGCTTTGATTTCCGCCAGCTTGTGGGTGATGATGATGACCGTCTTCCCTTCGTTCACCAGGTTCTTGGTAATGACCCTCAGTTCGTCTATCTCCTGGGGGGTAAGGGACGCCGTAGGTTCGTCCAGGATAAGGAGGTCCGCCCCCCGGTACAACACCTTGAGGATTTCCACCCGCTGCTGCATCCCTACGGATATATCCTCGATTTTGGCGTCCGGGTCCACTTTAAGATCATAACGGTCGCTCAGGGCCTGTACATCCGCCCTGGCCTTTCCGGTGTTGATAACGCCGAACTTTTTTAGCGGCTCCATGCCCAGGACTATATTCTCGGTAACGGTAAAGGGAGGAATCAGCATGAAGTGCTGATGAACCATGCCTATACCGCACTCAATCGCCCGGGAAGGAGAATCAATGGTTACCTTCCGGCCCTTGATGAAGATTTCCCCGGAAGCCGGCTGGAGCAGTCCGTAGAGTACGTTCATCAGGGTACTCTTGCCGGCGCCGTTTTCGCCAAGGATGGCGTGAACCGACCGCTGAGTTACTTTAAGGCATACGTCGTCGTTTGCCTTAAAGGACCCGAACATCATCGTGATATTCCGCATATCCACCGCATAGGAAGGCTCCGCCGCGCCGGAATTGATAGTTATGTCGCTCATGAGGACTCCTTCGAACCTTCTTTGGTGAGATCATCCAGTCTGGCACATCATACCACGATTTTCTTTATTTTGAAAAGCTAAATTACAGAAAGAAACAACTATTTTACATTTAGAGATGAGTTCGACGAAGAGAAAAAATCCGCCGGACTTTTAGTCCATGTTCGGTTACAAAAAAGGAGAGGTCTGACCCCAAGGGTCTCCCGGGAGGACAAATTCCCGATTGAACCGGAATCCGCAGCCGCCTAAAGCCGTTCTATTTCTTCAAGGGAAAGCCCAAAACCCGCGGCAATGATGTCGGGTGAAACCCCCATCTGTTTTTGCCTCCGAGCGCCCTCCTTTTCCCGCTCCTGAAGGGCCTTTTCCCATTCCTGCCGGGCCTCTTCCTTCGCCCGCTGTACCGCCTGCCTCTTGTCCGCTAACACGCTCTCTACCAATGCGTCAAACATCGTCCTATACTCCTTCCGCTCTATCAGATCCGTTACCGCCCCTATCTCCTCTCCAGTCACTTCCAGCCGATCCAACAGCGCTGTTATCACATCTGTCATTAGTCTACTCAGATTTTCCGGGACCTTCAACCGTATTTGTTCCAGGTACCCCTGCGGCAGCTTTTTCAGCGCCTGCAGCCCCTCTTTTGTCCCCAGTTTGTCTATAATCATGATGAAGGACAGCGCATCGCAAAACTCTATAAGGTCTTCCTGGCGGTATTTGTTCAACGCTACAAGTTCGTATTCAAACGCCGGGATGTACTTCCCAAAAACATCCCTCAGGGCGGTCCGGTCCCGGAAGTTCCGCAGGGCAGTCCATCTGTCAGGGCCGTCGTAGAACACTATGGGAAGCACCGGGGGATACAGGAAATCTTTGGTCAAAGGGGCGTTCCGGTTTTCGAACTCCTTTTCGTAATTGTCCAGGACCAGGCAGATGTACTGGAGCATTTTGAAGGGAGTGCGGAAGTTGACCTTTGACTCGTGTTCCACAATGGTGATGACGAAAAGAGGGCTGTCCCCCTTAAGGCGGATACGTTTGACGGTATCCGAATCCCTGGCGTTCTGGTTGAGTGGGAGAAAACGCTCGCTTAAATCCTCAATGTCATCAGGGTTGACGGATTTGAGGATATCGACGGGGATAAAATCTCTGAGGAATTCAGCGAAGAGCTGATGGTTGCCCAGGATGAGTTTAAAGCTGTTATCTTTAGAGTGACGGATTGTCATAAATCGCCTCCTGGTATATATATGGCTCGATCCTGCACCGCGCTTTGGTTTTGGAGAAAAAAAGGTAATTTTTTTTATTGGGAAAGCCTCATAGGGTCAGCGCTATTTCGTCAACTCTTTAAGTAAACGTACAAGGACTTTAGTCTGATGGACTTTTCCCTTCGCCGAACTCATGTTAAAACAAATTTTCCCTTGACAATTTCGTTTTATACGAAGGACTATGAGGTATGCCTTTGCCTTTTCATCCCCTGGTTAATTCCTGGTTCGCCGAAACTTATGGAAAAGCTGCCGGTATACAGGAAGAAGCCTGGCCCCTCATCGCCGGCGGGGAACATGTACTGGCCCTGGCGCCTACCGGAAGCGGCAAAACCCTCACCGCTTTTCTGGGGGCGATCTCCCGGTTCATTGACGGCGTTTACCCTGCGGACCGGCTTTCGGTACTCTATGTTTCTCCCCTCAAGGCCCTGAACGAGGATATCAGGCGGAACCTGCTGGAACCCCTCGCCTCTCTGGGCGCTTACTTCGCGGTCCGGGGGGCGGCTTTCCCGGATATCCGGGTGGAGACCCGTTCCGGGGACACCCCCCAGTCCCAGCGGCGGCGTTTCCTCCGCTGTCCTCCCGGCATCCTCGCCCTGACCCCGGAGAGCCTGGCCATTCTTCTCCTCAATCCTCCGGGCCGGCGGGCGCTCTCCACGGTACGGTATGTGATCCTGGATGAGATCCACGCGGCGCTGGGGACCAAACGGGGGGCTTTCCTCGCCTGCCAGATAGACCGCCTGGCCCTTATCGCCGGGGAATTCCAGCGGGTAAGCCTCTCCGCCACGGTACGGCCTGCGGAAGCCGCGGCGGATTTTATCGGGGGTCTTAGGGCAGCGCCGGGGGGCTATGAAAAACGGCGGGTACGGATAGCGGCTCCGGCGGCGGAAAAACTCATAGAATTGACCGTCGATTTTCCTCCCCTTGGGGAGAGCGTGAAAGGGGAAGAAAAGACGGAAGGGGGCAGCCTCCGGTATGGGATCCTCGTGGACAGCATCCTGGAACGCATAGGGACGGGCCAAAGGAGGGGCGCGGTTTTGGTGTTTACCGGGTCCCGCCGCTGGGCGGAGCGGATCGCCTTTCTGGTAAACGAGCGGGCGGGGAAGACCGCCGCCCTGGTACATCACGGTTCCCTTTCCAAAGAGGTCCGCCGTTCCGTGGAAGAACGGCTTGTCCGGGGGGAGGCGGCCTGTGTAGTGGCCACATCGTCCCTGGAACTGGGGCTCGACATAGGCGGCGTAGAAGAAGTGATCCTTGCGGGCTGCCCCGGCAGTTCCGCCACGGCATTGCAGAGGATCGGACGATCCGGCCACAAGGCCGGGCTGACCAGCCGGGGGAGGCTCATCCCCTTTAACCGGACGGAGCTGCTTGAGGCCGCAGCCCTGGCAGGGGCCGTCCTGGACCGGGAGATCGAGGAAACCAGGCCCATCGCCAATCCCCTGGACATTCTTGCCCAGATTATCCTCGCCCTTTGCGTTGAACGGCCCCGTAACATCGACGAACTCTACCAAACCCTCCGGGGCTTCTTTGTTTTCCAGACTCTTTCCCGGACCTCCTACGACAGGGTAGTCCAGATGCTGGCCGGGCGTTACGCCGGGGATTTTACCGGGGAAACCGGCGGAGCGGTCCGGCTCCGGGAACTGAAGCCCCGGCTTTACCAGGACGCCCTGACCGGGGAACTCACCGCCGCTCCAGGGACCCTCCTCCTGCTCTACTCCTCCGGCGGGGTCATCGCCAACCGGGGAATGTATTCCCTGCGCATCGCCGGGGGAATCAAAATCGGCGAACTGGACGAAGAATTCGTCTGGGAACGGAGGCCGGGGGACAGTTTCGAGTTCGGCGCCCGTTCCTGGAGCATCACCGCCATAGGCCCCGAGGCGGTGGAAGTGGTTCCCCTGGAAAAAAAATCGGACCTTACCCCCTTCTGGAAGGCGGACGCCATGTTCCTCAGCCCCGTCATAACCCGGCGTATCCTGGAATTACTGGAGGAACTGGGAAGGCCGGAACAGGAAAGGGCCGAAGCCTGCGGCAGTCCGGCGGTCCGGGGAATCTCCGGGCCGGCGCTTGAGGAACTCAGGGCATTGGTCCGTTCCCAACAAGAGGCCCAAAAGGGGGTTCCCCTTCCGGGACGAGCCTCCCTTCCCGTGGAGATCGTCGATGATCCGGTGAACCGGGGGGACGCCTATTTGACGCTGATCCACGGTTTCCGGGGCGGGGCCGTCCAGTACCCCCTGGCTATGGCCCTGGCCCAGGAACTGGAGGAAAGCCTTGCCCTGCGGGCAGCGGTCATCCCGGATGATCTGACGATCCTCATCGTCCTTCCCCGCATTGCCGGGGATAATCCGGAAGCTCTGATCCGCCGGGCCTTCCTGCGGCTTGGAGAGGGAGATTGGGGGGAACGGCGTTTCCGGGAACGGCTGGAATCCTCCGGGATCTTCGGCGCGGCTTTTCGTGAGGCGGCGGAACGGTCCCTCCTCCTTCCCCGTGGGGGGTTCGGAAAGCGGAGCCCCCTGTGGATCACCCGCCGCCGGGCAAAACGGCTCTTCGACACCGTGGCGTCTTCGGGGGACTTCCCCGCCATTGCCGAAGCCTGGCGAAGCTGCCTTTCGGATCTGTTCGATATGCCCGGCTTCCGGGCGCTTCTCCGGGACCTGTCCAACGGAACCCTGGCCCTCTCCTTTTTCAGGACCTCCCGGCCCAGCCCCTTTGCCCGCAACATCCTGTGGAAAGAAAACAACATCTCCATGTACGAATATGATGAAATGCCGGAACGCCGGGGGGCGTCTCTGGGGGACCGGGTAATCGAGGAAGCCCTGGGAGAAGATACCGGAGGAAACCGGCCCCCTCTGCCTGCGGTTTTGGCCGGGGACTTCGGCGCCCGGCTCAGGCGGGAACTCCCCGGCTGGGCGCCGGAAGATGAACTGGTCCTTGCGGAATGGGTAAAGGAACGGATCGCCATTCCCCTGGACGAGTGGGAAACGCTGCTCGCCGCGGTTCCGGCGGAACTCCGGGAACGATGCCTCTCCGATCCGGGTCTTGGGGGAAGGATCCGGCAGGTCCGGCGGGAAGGGGCGGCCCTCCCTTCCTGGGTTCATCGGGAATACGCCCGCCGCTGGGAGGAAGACGGAAAGGCCCTGCTGGGTCCCTGGCTCCGCTTTGAAGGCCCGGTCTCCCTGACCCGGATAGGGGAGGTCTTCGGCTTTTCTCCCGGAGAGGCGGCGGAAGCGGCGGAGGCGCTTTTTGAAGCCGGAGAACTCCTCCGGCATATACGGATTGCCGGCGGGACGGAGGGGGAGGAACTTTTCTGCGACCGGGAAAACTTTGAACTCCTCCTCAGGCTTACCCGGAAAAAAGCCCGGCCCCAGGTCAGGGAACGCCCCGCAGCGGAACTCACCCCCTACCTCGCCCTGCGCCAGGGCATAGCGGGGGCCGGCGGAAAGACCGGGACTTTTCCCTGGAAAAAACTCACCTGCCTTCCCGCCCCGGCGGCCCTCTGGGAAACCGAATTTTTCCCCGCCAGGCTCCCCGGATATAAGCCGAGACTGCTGGACAGGGAACTTGGGGAAGGGCGGCTCCTCTGGTACGGGGCGGGAAAGGAACGGGCGGCCTTCTGTCTGCCGGAGGATATTGATCTGGCCCTGCCGGTATCCAGGGCGGCGTTCTCCGCATCTCAAGCCGCCGCCGCTTCCCTCCCGGAGGCCGG
>JAISOQ010000264.1 GCA_031275515.1 Treponema sp.
GAACTTGGGGCATGGCAGCTTGAGCGGAACGGGAAGCAGAAGATAGTGAAGTGGCGCTTTACGGCTGAAGACGCCCGGATAAAACTTCACGGGTTATACCCGAGCTTTTAGTGTAATCGGTCTACTAGTCCAGGGGCGGCTATGAGAGCGGTTTACAGCTTAACCGGGAGCATCAAGGATAATTCGGTTAGCCGCCGTTACGCGGCAGCCTGTCAGCGTAATTCCCTGGACAGGGCGTAAAACCTTTCGATCTCCTCAGCGGGGGCTATGTCCGTCCGGGGCCCTGTCAGGTTCAGGGGGAAAGGTTCGATGTACGCCAGACGTTTGCCCCAAAACCCTAGTCTGATGCAGAGTCCTTTATCCCCGCCGCCGGTATTCTCCATCCCGGCAAACACGAAATTCCCCAAAGACCAGAACACCGGCTTTCCTTCCACCCACTCAAAGCCCTGTACGATGTGGGGATGGGACCCAATGATAAGGTCCGCCCCGGCTAAAATAAGCTCCCCGCAGAGTTTCCGGAGGGCCTGGTTTGGCCGGGAAGACCACTCATCCCCTCCGTGAAAGAGGACCGCCAGAAGATCTCCGGGTGTTCCAGCCGCCTCCTGCGCGCCGCTGGTTTCAGCCGCAAGCGCGGCCTTGATCGCTTCCGCGCCTCCGCATCCGGTATGGAGGATGCCGGGCCGGTTTTTCCCGGCGGCAATTGAACGGCCATCCCAGCCGCTCCGCTCCACCGGATACGAAGCAAGGCCGAAAACCCGCGCCCCGGCGCTGCCTTTCCGAAAAACAAAGGGACGGCCAGCGGCGGCTTCATCCCTGCCTGCGCCCAGAACGCCTATGCCGGCTTCTTCCAGATGGTCCAGGGTATCCAGAAAGCCCTCGGTTCCCCAGTCAAAGACATGGTTGTTCGCCAGAAGCACGGCGTCTATCCCCGCCTCTTTAAGGGGCAATGTAACGGCGGGGGAAAACCGGAAGTTAAACGCCTTTTCCGTCTTGGTTCCCCGGGCGGTCACCGCACCTTCCAGGTTAACCAGAGTAAGGTCCGCATCACGAAGTATCGCCGCCGCTCCCCCGAAAAGCCCGCCGGCGCCTTCCCTGAGCAGGATTCCTTCCGCTCCCCGGCCAAGCATCAGGTCCCCCGCAGAGGCTATCCAGAGCAGCTCCGGCGGCCCCGCTGGGGGAGAGCTAAGGGACCGCGCCCCGTCACGGATCAACGCTTCCAGGGCGGCGGCCTTTTCAGACGCCCCGTCCTGAGATTCGGCGGCGGCCTTGTCCGTAGTCCGTACCCGTACCCCCGTCACCCGGCGCAGGGGATATTGAGGGTCATCCACGGATAGGCCGTTTACCCGCAGAGCTATAAAAGGCGGCGTCAGTTCGTTCAGGGGGATAAGCGTTTCCCGTCCGTCAAGGCAGTCCGCCAAAGACACGTCCCGCCTGCCGGCCAGGGCGTCTTCCCGGGGTATGTACCAGGTCCGGGAAAGGAGAACCTCCGGGAAACCGCCTTCGCCTGAATCTTCACCGGCAGGCCTGGATTCCCAGAAAGAGACCAATTCGATGATTATGTCCGGGGCGTTTTCCAAAGCGGTCTCCGGCGCCGCGGCTTCTTCGGGGATCAGAGTGATACCCAGAGGGGCAAGCGCCGTTTCCAAAAGAAGGGATTCCAAGAAAGCCCGTTCAGCCCCCTGATCTCCTAAAATCGTAACAGTATACACCGGAACTTTAGCCGGGCATCCAGAAAAAAAGAGGAAGGCAAGGAGAAAAGGCAAAAGCGGGGGCCTTGGCACCGGGCTAGTTTAGGATATTCAATTGAGATTATCAATGACTTTTCCGGTCATTAACAGCTTATCCCAGGGTTCCGCCGTATACCCGGCTTATGGTAGACTAAAAACTATGATTCCGGAGAAAAGCCTGGTAGCTTACAAGAACCGTCCCGCCGTGGTAATCGCCTGTGGAGAAAAATTGGAAATTTCCTTTGAGGGAGGCGAAACCCTCAAGGTTCGGGAAAAGGATGTGGAATTTGTACATCCCGGACCGGTTCGGTCAATGGAAGAAGCGGTCCGGCCTCCGGTCCAGGCGAATGTCCGGGAAGCTTGGGAACTCCTGGAAGGCGGAGAGGTTCCCTTCAAAGAGCTTGCGGAATTGGCTTACGGCGATTTCAGCCCTTCAAGCGCCTGGGCCGCCTACGGCCTCCTTAAAGAGGGGCTCTATTTTTCAGGAACCGTGAACGCCCTGAGTCCCCGGGATGCCGCCGCAGTGGCTGCAGGTGAACAGAAACGGGAAGAAAAAAAACGGGAAACCCTGGAGCGGGAAGCCTTTTTGGAGCGGCTTAGGAAGCGGCTTGCCGCGCCGGATTCCGCTCAACCGCCGCCCTGTCCCTTTGACCAATCTCAAGGGCGGTTTCTCCAGGACGTGGAAGCCCTGGCCTTTGGCAAGGCCGAAAAAAGCCGCACCCTCAAGGAGCTGGGGCGTCCCGAAACTCCCGAGGAAGCTCACCGCATCCTCCTCCGCTGCGGCGTCTGGACTATGGCGGTCAACCCGCATCCGCCGCGGTTCGGCGTTTCTCTGGCTTCCCCATTGGTTTTTCCGGGCCTCCCCCCGGAGGAAGATCGGAAGGACTTGACCCATCTTCCGGCTTTTGCCATCGACAACTCCTGGAGCGCCGACCCGGACGATGCGGTCAGCTTGGAGGGGAACTGCCTCTGGGTCCATGTGGCGGACCCGGCGGCATCTATCCTGCCAGGAAGCCCCGCGGATATTGAGGCCCGAAACCGGGGGGCTACCCTGTACCTCCCCGAGGGAAATTCCCGTATGCTGGCGGAAGAAGCCCTTCCGGCCTACGCCCTGGGCCTTACAGAAGTTTCCCCGGCCCTTTCCTTCAAGATTATCCTTGGGGAGGATGGGGCCATTGCGGAAACCGAAATCATCCCTTCCCGGATTGCAGTGATCCGGCTGACCTATAAGGAGGCGGATGCCGCGCTCCAGGGCAATCCTGAAATCGCCGGCCATGCTGGTCCCTATGCGGGACAGCTTGCGGACCTTTTTCGCCTGGCGGAACGGAACCTGGCCCGGCGGACCGCCGCCGGCGCGGTGACCATAGATTTTCCGGAAGTTCATATCACGGTACGCGAAGGAGATGTGGCAATTCGGCCCATAACCGCCTGCCGGTCTGCGGACATGGTTCGGGAATGTATGCTCCTTGCCGGAGAAGGGGCGGCGCAGTGGGCGTCCCACAGGACAACGCGGCTGCCCTTTCCCTTTGTGACCCAGGAAGCCGGGGATCTTCCCCAGGAACCCCTGCCCGGCATGGCCGGTTCTTTCCAAGTCAGGCGGTGTATGCGCCAGCGGGCCCTGTCGGTAAAGCCAGGCCGCCACAGTAGTCTGGGCTTGGAACAGTACACTCAGGTGACGAGTCCTCTCAGACGGTATACGGACCTTTTGGCCCATCAGCAGATCCGCGCCTCACTGAGAGCCGGCGCGTACCGGGACATTCCTCCCCTGGAGGAGGACGCGGTACTCCATGCTTTGGCCGCCGGGGAAGCCGCAGCAGCCGCCACGGTCCGAGCGGAGCGGGCCTCCCGCACTCATTGGACGGCGGTCTACCTGGCTGGCAAAATAGGCTCCGAATGGGACGGGATCGTCCTGGAAAAAAAGGGTGTCCGGGCAACGGTTCTGATCCCTGTTCTGGGCCTCGAAACTCAGGCGGCGCTGAAAGGAGACGCGGAACCCAACGATCCGGTCAAACTAATTGTAACCGCCGTCAGTATCCCCAAAGGAGAAGCTGTTTTTAATCATAGGCTGTCCCAAAATTGAAGATTTGGAACAGCCTCAACCACATATCGCCTTCCTGATTTCTAAATTTTTATGGAATAAATATGAATAATTCGCCGTCCCTATCTTGACGTAAGATGAAATAAGTATCAGATTTAATTAATATGAGTGATTATCTGGATCCCAACAATGAGGAACTTCTTAAGGATTTTTTCAGTGAAGCCCAGATGCAAGTGGATACACTGGAACAGAATATTCTGATACTTGAGAACGAAGGGGGCAACAAAGACGCGGTAGATGAGATCTTCCGGGCTGCGCATACCTTAAAAGGTGGGTCCGCTACGGTGGAGATGATGGAACTTTCCCATTTTACCCACCTGGTCGAAGATGTCCTTGATGCCATTCGATCGGATCAGTTAACGATTAATGAAGATGTAGTCGATACGCTTCTTTCGGCGATTGATGTTATTAAGGCTATGCTGGAACAGCGTATGAACGGCTCTGTCTATCGGGAGAATACTTCCCAGATAGAGGGCCGTCTCTCGACGCTGATCCCCGAAGGGACCTCCCGGAAGAAAGGATCTGCCAAACCTGCCGCCGCCAAGCCTGCGGCGCCTCCCCCGCAGGCAGCTCCCCGTCCTGCGCCTGTCGTTTCCAAGGCTGTATCTTCCAGTACGCTTTCCGAATATGAGGTCTTGGAAATGAAACAATCGGTAGCCGGTGATATGCCGATCTACCGTATCGTCGTTGCGTTTGATGAAAATAGTCTGATGAATACCGTAGGGGGTATTCAGGTGTACGCCGCCCTTAAAGGGATCGGGACTATTTTGAAAACCGCGCCGGATTTTGAACAACTCTATGAAGACGTGTTTTATTCCACGGTAGAGTATTATGTGGCTACCAGGAAAACCGCCGATGAGATCATATACACGGTGGTTATTCCCGATGTGAGCCTTTCGGCGGATGTCGTGAACATAAACGACCTTGTCGGCGCCGGTAGCGACAAGAAAGCCGACCTTCAGCCAGCCGCCCCTGCGGCAGCCCCGGCTCCGTCAGTTGCGGCAGCTCCGGCGGCGGCATCCCCGGAGCAGCTGGTAGCCGTTGCCGTTGCGTCAGGGGACGAGCACAAGGTTACGGCGGCGGACGCCAAGAAAGCCGGAAAAGAGGCGGGGGCCATACTCAGGGTCGATTCAAAGCGTATAGACGATCTTCTCAATCTGGTTTCCGAGACGGTTATTACCAAGGCGACCTTTAACCAGATCAACAATCAATTCAATGATCTTCTGACGAACCTGCATAATATCGAGTCAGTTTACCGGGAAAAGATTAAGAGCCTGTTCGACAGCCTGCCCAATTATCTGGAAAGTATGCAGGAAGGTAAGACCGTCAAGGACATACGGAAGGAAATCGGGGATCAATACGGGGATATTTTTTCTCTCTTTGACGGTTTTGAGACATCCCTTAAAGTTAATGCGGGCAAATTCCGTTCCACTTCTCAGAACCTGGGCCGTATCACCGGCGAACTCCAGGAAGGGGTCATGCGTATCCGCATGGTGCCTATCAGCCAGATATTCAGCCGTTTCCCGCGGCTGGTCCGGGACCTTTCCAAATCCCTTAATAAGAAGATCAACCTGGTCATTGAAGGTGAGGAAACTGAACTCGACAAATCGGTCATCGAAGATCTCCTGGACCCCATCATGCACTCGGTACGGAATTCTATAGACCATGGAATCGAGTCCGTGGAGGAGCGCCGGGCAACGGGCAAACCCGAAGAAGGCATGGTCCTCCTCAAGGCTGCCAACGAAGGGAACATGATCCTCATCGAGATTTCCGACGACGGCAAGGGTATAGATGTGGAGGCGGTTAAGGCCAAAGCTGTGGAACGGGGCCTTATCAGTCCTAACAAGATTTTGTCCGATGTGGAAGCCTTCAACCTCATCTTTGAGCCGGGCTTCTCTACCGCCAAGACCATTACCTCCATATCCGGACGGGGGGTTGGCTTGGATGTGGTACGCCGGCAAATCGAAAAGCTCAATGGAACCGTCACGGTCTCTTCGGAACGGGGCAAGGGTACCAAATTTATCATCAAACTTCCGCTGACCTTGGCGATTATCCAGGGGCTTTTGGTCCGGGTGGGAACGGAGATTTACTCCATCCCCATCACCTCAGTCATAGAGAGCCTGCGGATCAAGCCCGAAGACATCAGGATGATCGACAATTATGAGGTCTTTAATATCCGTAACGATGTGCTTTCCCTGCTCAGGCTCAACCGGCTGTTTGGTATCAAAACCGAGGAAAGCCAAGAGTATAACTTTATCGTCATCGTGGGTACTGCGGAAAAGAAAATGGGTTTTATGGTGGACAGCCTTATCGGAGAAGAAGATGTAGTTATTAAGCCTTTGCGGGATCAGTACACTAATTCTCCGGGTATTGCCGGTGCATCGATCTTGGGCGACGGATCGGTTTCACTCATCATAGATGTAAGCCAGCTCCTGGAATTGGGGCTCCGTAAGGAACTTGAACAACGCCGGATACGCGAAGCGTCATCACGGTAACGAGGAAAGTCATGGCAGCAGTAATAAAAGATTTGGCGAGGGTGAACGCCGAACTTCAGGCTCAAAAAGAGCGGGTTGATAACGTTAATTTTAAAATGGTCACTTTTTCTCTGGCCGGCAAGGACTATGGCGTTGATATTATGAACGTCAAAGAAATTGCCAAGGCCGATAAATTTACCTATGTGCCTAATGCCGCATCTTTTGTCCGGGGGGTTTACAACCTTCGGGGAGACATCATCCCCATTATTGACTTGAGGACTTTTTTCCATATTGCGGTGGATACTAAGGCCGACGGCCTGGAGAACATGCTTATCCTTAGGATTGATGATCGGGTTTACGGTACTATCGTTGATAAGATCGACAAGGTTGTGGGTATCAATTCAAATACGATTCAGCCCCCTCATCCTATTTTCGGGGACATCAACATCAAGTTCATCAGCGGGGTTGTGGAAAAACAGGGAGAACTCTATATCATCCTTGATGTGGTCCGCATCTTTACTCAAAGCGAGGATGAAAAGCAGAAACCCCGGGCCGCGATTCAGGAGGCTTCTGGAGAAAGCTATTTTGTGCCGCCCCCCGTTGCCGCAGAGCCGGTTTTGGAACAGAAAAAGACGGTCTCCGATTCTACCTTTGGCTTTATCAAGGACAGCCTGGCCGCCCTCAAGCAGTTTACCGTGAGCCCCCTCAACGACCTTTGGCTTAAAAAGCGGTTCGCCGAATGGATAGATATCCATCCGAACACGGAAGTCCAGCTTAGGAACCCCCAGGATGCAGATGACTTCCTGGACACTTTCTATTCCCCTCATACCGGAGAGTTCTGGAAGGATGAGTATTCCTTTCAAGTCAAAAATATACTGCCGAAACTGGCTTCCAATAATGTTCAGGTTTGGGATCTGGGCTGCGGGAAGGGCTATGAAACTTTTTCAATAGCGTGTATACTAAGATCGCGGTATCCGAGCGGTCATATCAAGATATGGGCTAATGATAATGATATTCTTTCTATATCAACGGCTCCGAATATGATTTTTGATCTTGAGGATGTGCCTGAATTTCTTCGGAGCTTTATGGTAAAGGGTAAAAACGGCTATAGTTTTAGTCAGGAAATAAAAAACTCGATTTTATTTGAATATCATGATATTCTAAATGGGAATCAGATTCCTGATGTGGATATTATTATAGCCCGGGATTTCTTATCATTTGTTTCCCTGCAAGATCAGGAAAAGATTATCGCTGAATTTGCCGAAAAATTGAAAAAAGGCGGGCTTGTTATTGTGGGAAGAAACGAACAGCTTCCCTTAGAAGACTGGCAGCCGGTAGCGAAGGATCCTATTTCCGCATTCGCGCGTAATTAGCTTTGATGAAAGGAGCATTTATATGAGAGTTGAATACATTAACCCATTTGTTGAGGCGGCTTTTAATATTCTTAAAAGTCAGGTTTACGAAAATGTTAAACGGAGTGATCTATACCTCAAATCTTCCAGCTTGGCCATTATGGGGGTTGCCGCTGTTGTTGGTCTTGCGGGGGATGTGATAGGGCAGGTTCGCTTTGATATGACTAAAGAGACCGCCTTAAAAGTGGCGAGTATCATGAATGGTGAAAAACTTCCTGCCCTGGATGACATGGCGAAAGCTACTATTCAGGAGCTTGCCAATATGATTACCGCCCAGGCGGTTACCAAACTTCACGATCTGGGTTTTAAATTCGATCTTACTCCTCCGGCCCTCTTTGTCGGGGATAACCTTGAAGTCTCCAACGACTTCAAGGTAGAAACCCTTATCGTCCCTATGGAACTAGGTTCCTATGGGAAAATCGAAGTAAACGTGGCTATCCGGGAAAGGACGTAAAGCTCCTGACGGTTACCCGGGTCCTGTTTAATAATACTTGAAGAAAGATCTTGCTTGACACAATGAGGCTTTTCCGGTATTATAAAACAATATAGAACTGATGGGTTGTAAAAGCAACGGTTTTATATGGGCGGTTAGCTCAGTTGGTTAGAGCATCAGTATGACACGCTGAGGGTCACAAGTTCGACTCTTGTATCGCCCATCCGGTAATTGCCTGTAACGCAAGGGGTTACCGGTTTTTTTGTCCCTGTTAAACGCCAAACTTCTGTTCGG
>JAISOQ010000277.1 GCA_031275515.1 Treponema sp.
TGACGTTATCTGTTATCCGCCCCGGCTCTACGAATGGATAGAGGGGTGGCTCCAATCGGGGCTTTGCCGAAATTTTGTATGTACGATAAAAATGCAGGGTCAGCCGGATTTTGAAACCACACGGCGTTTTGCGGCAATTCCCGGCAGTAAGGTGGTACATCTCTACCATAACAAGCATGAACTCACCTGGATCAAAGTACCCGGCATAACCGCGTAAAACCGGAAGCTCCTGCCTCAACAGTTGGTCGAAGACGGCTGAGTTCTTCCGGCTGCCATACCGGAAGCAGGATTCGTCCATGTATTTCACTGACTTGTGATGATACGTCCCTTTGGGGATATTCCAAAAGTTCTCTATGCCGTTGAGATGGATGCCGCTTCCCGCACAGAATTGTCCTGTCGAGTGGTTCACTGTTGAACTGAAATCCCTATAAATCTGTGAAAGCGGACTAAAGCCCGGCGGACTTTTCTGAGGATTCAAAAGTAAACGCCGATGCCCCGGCGCCGGTTTCCGTGCCTATGCGACAAAGCGTCAAAATATGTTATAATGGGGGGTATGGAATCCATGGTTACCGCCGTAGTCCTCTGTGCGGTGGGTGCGGAAAAGGCTGTTTCAAATGAACTTCGCAAACTGGAGTTTTCCGTGATAGACGGAGGGTACGGCAGGGTCAGGTTTAAGACCGGATTAGCCGGCCTCTACCGCGCCCTCATTGGACTGCGCGCCGCCGACCGGGTGTTGCTGGAAACGGCTTGTTTTCCTGCCGAGAATTTTGACGCTCTCTTTGAGGGAACCCGGGAGGTCCCCTGGGAAACATACATCCCCCGGGGCATGGGGCTTACGGTGACCAAGGTTAGGGCGAACCGTTCCCGGCTCATGGCGGAAACCAGCATTCAGGCGGTGGTTCATAAAGCCGCTGCGGGGCGTCTTTGTGAGCGGCTGCGCCTTGCCCGGCTGCCGGAGCTGGGGAAAAAGGCGGAGCTGCGGGTTTATATCGAAAAGAACCGGGTTTCTCTGCTCCTGGATTTGTCCG
Source organism: Treponema sp. (assembly GCA_031275515.1). GTDB lineage: Bacteria > Spirochaetota > Spirochaetia > Treponematales > Breznakiellaceae > JAIRLK01. The sequence continues at coordinate 1,029 of JAISOQ010000277.1, forward strand.
GGGCCCCTCTTTTCAAGCGGGGATACCGCATCGAAGGCGGTATCGCGCCTCTGCGGGAAACCACTGCCGCCGCCCTGCTGCTCCTTGCGAACTGGCGCCGGAAATATCCCCTTTGGGACCCCTTCTGCGGGTCGGGGACCATTGCCATAGAGGCCGCCCTCTATGCCTGGGACATGGCGCCGGGTTTGGGCCGGACCTTCGCCTTGCAGGATATGCTTCTTGCGGATCCCCCGGTTGAGCAAAGGATCCGGGAAGAATTGCTGGCCAGGGTTAATTTCACCAGAACCATCCGTATTTATGGAAGCGATGCGGAGGAGCGGGCCCTTGCCATTGCCAGGGCGAACCTCCTGCGGGCCTGCGAGCTGGCCCGGGGTAAACCGGTTTCCCTGGAAAGGACCCGGGGCCGGAAACACGAAGATGGCGGTGCGGGCGGGCCGCTGCCCGATGATCCCGGTCTGCCGGACTTTCGGACGGCTGTCTTGGAGGACGCCGGAATCCCCTGGCCGCCTGGAGGAACGCCCCAGGGCCGGCGGCGCGGACGGGAGCAGGCTGCGGCGGGGATACGGAAGAACCGGAGGGAAGAGCCGGGAGGCTTTATCATCACCAACCCGCCCTATGGCATACGCCTGGGGGATTCTGAGGCGGCGGAGGCGTGTTACCGGAAAATGGCGGGCTTGGGCCGGTATTTTCCCGGATGGAAGCTGGGGGTCATTACCGATCACCCCGGGTTTGAATCCCACTTTGGGAGAAAAGCGGACTCCTGTAAAGAGATTACCAACGGAGCGATCCGTTCATATTTTTATCAATACGAAGGATTGTAGGGAGCAGGTAAGTATGTCCATTGTCGTAGAGCATGAAAAAAGACAACGGGAAATTTTGGAGAAGGCCCTGGATGTTTTTATAGATGAAGGGTATGAAAACGCAACATTTCAAAAAATCGCCGACCGGTGCGCTATTACCAGGACGACCTTATATCTCTATTTCAGAAACAAAAAAGAAATCTTTAATTATTCAATCAAACAGCTTTTAGGAAAAGTCGAAAAAGATATTCTCGATGTTAAAGAAAACCAGGAACTCAATTACAGGGAAAAGATCACCGCTGTTTTACTGGTCATCCTTGAACGGCTGGAGGAAAGCCGCCGTCTTTTATCGGTGATCCTGAAGTTTCTGCTCAACCTGTCCCAAAACGACGTATGCCCGGATAACCGGGTCAGGCGGCGGACTGTCCGGCTGCGTCATATTTTGGCGACTATGGTGATTGAAGGGATCCGGGCGGGGGAAATCGATCCTATTAATGTCCGTGCGGCGGACGATCTGTTATACGGGATAATCGAAGCCGCTATATTCCGTTTGGTAGTGCTCAAACGTACTTCGGTGGGGGAATTGAAACATTCAGCTGCCCTGGCGGTAGGGCAGCTGAAAACGCCGTAAGAACTTCTTTTGGTTTGGATTGAGGCGGCGGCTTTAATCCCAGGGAAACCGTCCGGCAGAGGTTCCGCCCTTTTCACCCGCAAGCCAGTCCACATACTGCGCCGCAGTCCGGGGGGATCTGCCGTTAAACCACTTTTCCCAGCGGAGGGCGTTTTCCCGGAAGCGGGTCCTGCCTGCATCCTCAATGGGAGGCAGGGGGGCGGGCAGGACGCCCTGACGGCAGGCGATATGTTCGGCAATACGCAGGTATTCTTCCTGCCCGGGGGCGGTGAACACCACCGTGATGCCGAAACGGTCCGCCAGGGAGAACTGTTCCTGCATGGTATCGAAGGCCCTGACATCCCCGGTAGAAACGGACTCCGCAGCCTGGGCGGAGGTAGGCCGGTCGGAGAGGCGTTCTTTCACCAGGTGGCGGCGGTTGCTGGTGGCGTAAATCACCACGTTAGGCGGCCTGGATTCGACCCCTCCTTCCAGCAGGGTTTTAAGATTCATGAACGAGTCGTCGGCAGATTCAAAGGAAAGATCGTCGATGAAAACAATAAAGCGTCTGGAACGGCGGCCCGCCAGAATTTCCAGTATGTCCGAAAGCTCAGAGAGTTCCGATTTGTTGATTTCGATCAGTTTGAGGCCCCGGTCTGCGTATTCGTTGCATACCGCTTTGATGGTGGCGGATTTACCGGTTCCGCGGTCCCCGTAGAGGAGCAGATTATTGGCGTGCTTCCCCTCTAAAAACCTGAGGGTGTTGGATATTACCACGGACCGTTGATCCTCATAGCTAAAAAGATCGGCGATAGTAATTGGATCGGGATTACGGACGGGCAGCAAAAACAGCGACAACGGACGGAGGAAGCTCCCGGCGGGAAAATCCGCCATGCCGTGGCGGTAGGAAAAATCAGGAATAAACGGATCGGCCACCCAGGTAAAAAAGTCGTGTTGTCCAAGGGCGCCCGCTCCTTTTACGCGCAGATGTTCTGTCAAAGCCGGCAGGGAAGCTCCCCAGTTTGAGTTTTCCGGAAAGAGTTTAAGGATAAACCTGGAATGTTCGCAATGGGATTTCTTCCCCTCCGCGGCCCAAAGAATTCGGGATTCCTCTTCAATGTTTGCGGCAATATGATCAAGGCCGTTCTTCCTGAGAATTTCCGCAATATGAAATCCCAGACTGTGAATCTCGAAAGAAGCGATGCGGCCAAGCCGGGACAGGTCGGTCTTGGCCAGGGCGTACAGCACCGGGGGAGGATTTTCCTGATTCTCCGCAGCGCAGGTGTAGGGATTATCGTCGCCGATGGTTAGATAACCCAGGGTAATATAAAATGAATAGTCCCGCTGGGTTTGAACAAAGGCGTTGATAAATCCGGCCCAATCCTCGGCAATTTCCAGGTAGGTGTCGGGAAGGCCGTACATGAAGTCTTCATCTTTTTCTTCTGACAGATCATCCAGGAGTTCCCGCAGCGCGCTGAGGAGCGGATGCTCCTTCAAGGCGGAGAAAAGAGAAAGCCCCATGATGTCGCCTAAGGTTGTAAAAATTCTGTTGGTTATATTCATACCGCTGCGGCATCCTGCAACAGCTTAAATACCTTTGTCGGGCATTTTGAAACACAGGTTCCGCAGGAAATGCATTTGCCATAATCGACATCGGGGATTCCGTTGTTCATGACAATACACCCCTGGGGACAGTTCTTTACGCAAAGCCCGCATTTGATGCACCCTGCCTTACAGGTTTTCATCACCATAGCCTTGACAGGGTTCCTGTTGGAACAAAACACAAAGGCTCCCCTTTGATTCCGGGGAATCTCCCGGAGTATGCCCTGGGGACATTCGCCTATGCAGGCTTTACAGCCTGTACATTTGGTTTTGTCGATCCGGGGCAGGCCGTTTTCCCCCATGCTGAGGGCGCCGAATTTGCAGACCTCCAGGCAGTCCCCAAACCCCAGGCAGCCCCAGGCGCAGAGTTTGGTTCCCCCGGCGGCAAGTTTGGCCCCCCGGCAGGTCCTGATCCCTGTGTATTCCCCTTTGACCGGCGCGCGGTCTTTTGAACCCTGGCACGCCAGGATCACTGCCGCCGGAACCATTGAGGCGTCCCCGCCCACGATGGCGGCAAGCCGCTCCGCAACTGCGGGCCCGCCGACGGAACAACTGGAAATTCCCGCCTCTCTCTTGGCCACTGCCGCGGCATAGGCGTCGCAGCCCGGATACCCGCAGGCCCCGCAGTTAGCCCCCGGCAGGATTTCCCGGATCTGACCCGCCAGCGGGTCCTGGGTTACCGCGAAAAACTGCCGGAAAAAACCCAGGGCTGTCCCTAAAACAAAAGCCAGTACCGCCGCAAAAAGGGCGGTTGTTAATACGATACTCATAGCGCGTTCCTTCTATATTCGCAAGCCCTATTTTACCAGCCCGGAGAAACCCATAAAAGCCATAGACAGGAGCGCCGCAGTGACAAACAGTATGGGCGTCCCTTTCAAAAACCGGGGAATAGGGCTACATCTGATCCGCTTCCGTATGCCCGCCAGCAGGAGGAGGGACAGCAGGAAGCCCAGGGCCACACCCGTAGCGTAGACTAAGGATTCCACGAAGCTGTACCCATTGGAGATAACGTCCAGGGTTACCGCCAGGATGGCGCAGTTCGTGGTGATCAGGGCGAGGTAGATGCCCATAGACCCGTAAAGCGCCGGGGCCGATTTTTTCAGATAAAATTCCACCAGCTGGACCAGGCTTGCAATGACCAGGATAAAAACCAAGAGCTTGAGGAAATCCAGGCCCAGGGGTTCCAGAATGAACCGGTAGATAGGCCAGGTGACGCAGGTCGCCAGGACCGTGACAAAAGTTACGGCCATACCCATGCCTATGGATTTGTCTTCGCCGGTACTCATACCGATGAAGGGGCAGAGAGCGAGAAACCGCATAAGCACCACGTTGTCAATTAAAAAAGCGGCGATAAAAATTTTAAAAAGGTTCATGCCTGTCCTCCGTGATGACTGTGGGCGCCCGCCGCGGCAGAGCCGGTATCGGAATCCGCCGGCCCTTTAAACCGGGATTTAATGAAGACATTGAGAGAAATGAACAGGGCAAACACGAAGAAGCCTCCCGGCGGCAGGATGAAGAACAGGATGGGCTGGTAACTGTCCGGCAGCGCCTGGAAGCCCAGAATAGTCCCGCTCCCCAGGAGTTCCCGTACCAGGGAGATTCCGGCCAGGACCCAGGTGTACCCCAGGCCCATACCCAGGGCGTCGGGGATCACGTTGATAAGGGGCTGTTTGGAGGCGAAACCCTCGACCCTGCCCATAATGATACAGTTGACCACGATGAGGGGGATAAAAACCCCCATAGCTTTGGACAGATCCGGAAACCAGGCCCTCAGCACGTAGTCGATCACCGTCGTGAAGGCGGCGATGATAATGATGAACACGGGAATACGCACCGATTCGGGGATGAGCCTGCGGAAGATGCTGATAACCAGTTCCGACATAAGCAGCACAAAAGTCATGGAGAGACCCATCCCTATGCCGTTAGCCGCTGCGGTAGTTACCGCCAGGGCCGAACAGAGGCCGATCATCAGCATAAGCAAAGGGTTTTCCCTGACTATGCCGTTGGTAAATATCGTAAGTAATTGCCGGCTTTTCATTGTACTCCTCCCATCCATGCTGCGGCGGCGGTTCCCGATGCTTTGACCAGGGACGCCACTGCCCGGCTCGTAATCGTAGACGCGGTGATGGCGGCAACATCTTCCTTCGCTTCAAAGGGATCGGTCACGGGCTTCCCCGCGAACTGGCCGTAAAAGGTAAGTTTCGCGGCTTTATCCACAAAGTAGGAGGCCGACGCCGCATTGGCCCCCAAGCCGGGGGTGTCCTGGTGTTCCAGTATCTTGACCCCCGCAATCCTGCCGTCCGCCTTGACGCCCACCAGGACCGTGATGAGGCCCCCGTAACTGGGTCCTGACGCCCGTATGGCCGTTCCCAGCAGGACGTCCCCCTGTTTGATTGCGTACTGGCTGCCGAAGATCACCGTACTCTGGGGGCTGGCAATCTCCCCGGTAATGTCCGAAAAAACATCGGCCCTGGGGAAAAGGTCTTTTAACGCGACTTCCAGGTCCGCCTGGGACCGCTGGGCGATAATTTCTTTCGTGCCATTGTACACCAGGGCCAGTCCCACACAGGCTGCGGCAGCGAAACACGCCAGGACCAGGCCCAGTTTCAGCATATTCTTCATTTTGATGCCTCCGGCTTTTGCCTGCCGCCTGGGACGGCGGAGCCGATCTTCTTTTTCGGTACAAATCCGTACTTCTTCTGTAAAAACCGGTTCAGGAAGGGCGTACAGGCGTTCATGATGAGGATGCCGTAGGTTACCCCTTCGGGATAGTTCCCCCATTTACGGATAAGCGCCGTGATAAGCCCCGCGCCGAACCCGAAGATGAGTTTACCCGTGGCGGTCATAGGGGCGGACACATAATCGGTGGCCATGAACACCGCTCCAAAGAGTACCCCGCCGCTCAGGATGCCGGCAAGGGGGTCCGCCCCAAGAACCAGGGAGGCGAGGAAGGCGGCGGCGGTCATGGCTGCGGGCGCCCGCCAGTCGATAACTTTCTTAACCAGAAGGTATACCGCCCCGGCCAGGATGAGCAGGATCGAAGTTTCGCCTATACAGCCCCCATGATTCCCCAAGAACAGGGTCCTGATGGTGGACCAGTAATCCGGCGCGGCCTGAAAACCTGCGCCGGCGAAATCCGCCCCGAGATCCCCGGCGGTCCCTCCAAGTTTGAGGATTCCCAGGGGGGTGGCGGCGCTTACCGCATCGGCGGCAAATCCCGCCGGACGATGCCAGGTGGTGATCGCCGCGGGAAAGCTCATGATGAGGAAGGCCCGGCCTGTGAGGGCGGGGTTGAACACATTGGCCCCCAGGCCGCCGAAGAATTCCTTTGCCACAACGACCGCGAAGACTGCGCCCAGGGCGGTCATCCACCAGGAGGTGGACGGGGGCAGGACAAGGGCCAAAAGCAAGCCGGACACCGCCGCGGAAAGGTCCGCGATCCGGCGTTCCTGTTTGGTGACGAGCCGGAACAGGGCTTCCGCCGCCGCCGCCGCGGCTATGGAGACCACAACATTGATGAGAGCCCTAAGTCCGAACAGGGCAATCCCGAAGATCGTTACCGGCGCCAGGGCGATAAGCACATGGAGCATCAAGGTCCGGGCCGCTGTCGGCGACGCAATATGGGGACTTGACGCCAATAGGATGGGTTTTTGGTTGGTTTCTGCCATAACGATTCCTTATTTCCTCCCCGCTTCCGCGGAAGCCTGGGCCGTCTGCGCCGCAAGAG
>JAISOQ010000294.1 GCA_031275515.1 Treponema sp.
GAAAGCCGATTCCCTTACCCAGTACAATTACTTCATGCCCCCGATCATTGGCGAGAATGATATTGTTGTTGTACTTTCTAATATTTTTCATATATATTTTGTCCGTATTACAAAAAAAAAGACCCAAACCATAATGGACAGCCGCTTTACCGCGCGGTACCAAGGGTTCAGGTCATGCGTGAATAAGAACGCTCCATACCCTCTGACGGGCCGGCAGCGAACCTTCACTAACAATCCTCAAGCTATGTATCAATCCCGATTATTGTGCCATCAATTAAGATATATAGTCTATTATGAGATGACCTTTAAAGAATGTCAAGATTTTTTTTTACTTTTGCCAAGCCGCAATAAAAATGTCCCCCGGGTTAGGCGGCATGAGAGTCTGATTGGCCTTTTTTCGGCAGCGGCAACTCCTCAACATTGTTATTTTACATTTTGAAAGGTCCCGCTTCTTACCGCCGCCATGCCGTCAGGCGCTTCCTTTCCCCATTCCCAGTCTACGCCTGTGCCCCAAACAATGGTTCCACGTTGTTACGTTTCCGCTTTTCCTTTTTTTTAAACTGAGAATTGCCGGGCTCTATAAATATACCCTTTACATACTTCTAAGCGGCATAGTATCATTATATTTTAATAAACGAGGAGAATGCCGGTTGCGGATAGCCTTAGTCCATTATCACATGCGCCGGGGGGGTGTTACCTCGGTGATCACCCATCAGGCGGCAGCCCTCATGGAAGCGGGAGACGATGTTCTTATAATTTCAGGAGAGCCCCCGGAGGGGCCGTTGGTTGCCCCTTGGGAGAGCGGATCGGCAGTCCGGGAAATTCCCGTGGCGGTGGTGGATGGGCTGAAATACGACCGGTTCCGGAAGCCGGCGGACCCTTCCGGTTCGCTGTCCAAGGCGGGGCAGGAGCTGGCGGAGAGCATAGAGGCGGCTATGACCGGCCTTTGGGGAGAGGCGGCGGATATTGTTCATGTTCATAATCCCCTGATCCGTAAAACAGCCGCGCTGATTCCCGCCCTCAACATTCTGAACAGCCGGGGCCTGCGGCTTTTGCTCCAAAATCACGATCTGGCCGAAGATTTCCGTCCCGATGTCTACGTTGACGGAGGAGACTATCCGGCGAACTGCCACTACGCAGTGATCAACAGCCGGGACTATTCCTTCCTGCACCGGGCGGGACTAAAGCTCGAAGGACTTCACCTTATCCCCAACGAGGTGGTTCCGGTGACGGCGACCAGAGGTCTGAAACGGAGCCGTTACCTCTACCCGGTCCGGGCAATACGCCGGAAAAACATAGGCGAGGCCCTGTTCGTGTCCCTGTTTCTTCCCAAAGGAAAGACAGTGGCCGTTACCCTGCCGCCGACCACGGAACAGGACGAGGTTATTTACCGGAACTGGGTGAATTTCGCCCGGGAACTGGAACTGCCCGTAGAATTTGAGGTGGGAACCCAAGGGAGCTTTGCCGATGTATTCGGCAGCGCTCTGGCAGTGCTGAACACGTCGGTCAAAGAGGGGTTCGGCTTTTCCTTTCTGGAACCCTGGACAGCGGACAGGGCGGTACTGGGCCGGCGTATTGACTATGTGTGCAGAGATTTCGAGGAAGCGGGGATCAGATTCACTTCACCGGCAAAAAAGACGGACCTTTTTTACAAGGCCATCAATATTCCCATGGAATACATCGCGCCGCCGGTACTGAAAAACAAGATGGAACATGCCATGACCGTCATCTATGAAGCCTTCGGGATGGAGCCGCCCTCTTATGCGATTAGGATGATGGACGACATGATTTTTTCCGATCAAATGATTGATTTCGGACGTTTGGATGAGGAATTGCAGGCCGGCGTCATTCGTATTATGGCTTCCAATAACGCGGCGTACCGGGAGATCCGGGCGCTTAACCCCTTTCTTGCAGGGTTTGCGGACTGGCAAAGCGATGAAGAACTTATCGCGGAAAACAACCGGAGGATCCGTGAAGCTTATGGCAAAGAACGGATCGCGGCTATCCTGCGGCAGACCTATCAGGCGGTTATAACTACCCCGATACTTCATAAACTCTCGAAGATCCTGCTTCTTGAATTATACCTGGATCCTCTGCGGCTTTCCCTGGTTGGAGTCGGCCATGTATGAAGACCTCTCCGCCCTGATTCGGGATTCCTCATCTCCCATGACGCCCGCTCCCGTGCCGCCGCTGCCGCCGGATTATGAGGAACTGGTCTATCCCGGCAGAAGGTCTACCCCTATTCCCGGTATCCGGGCGGTTATCTTCGACATATATGGCACCCTCTTTACCTCCGCCGCCGGGGACATAGGCGTCAGCAGCGGTTATATGCGGGGCAGCCTGGACAGCCTTGCCCTGCAATTCGGGGAAGCCTATACGGGAGAAGAACTTAAAGAGTATTTCCGTTCCAGGGTGTTAAAAATCCATGAGGAACTTTTTGCGAAAACCCCCTATCCGGAAGTCCGGGTTGAAGAAATCTGGGCCGGCTTTCTCAGCCAGACAGCCGCCGGAGTTCCGCCTTCAGAGGGCTTTACCATGAGTCCCGAAGAATTGGCTGTTCGTTATGAACTTGCGGTGAACCCTGTATACGCCATGCCCGGCGCCCTGGAAACCATCACGGCTTTAAAAGACGCGGGACTCGTCCTGGGTCTCATCTCCAACGCCCAGTTTTTTACTCCTCTGCTATTTGACGCCCTGCTCGGCGCTTCTCCCGCCGCCCTGGGTTTTGACCGGGACATCTCGATTTACTCCTATGAAGCCGGGGAATCAAAACCCTCCCCTGCCCTTTTCGCCAAAGCCCTGGCCCCTCTTGCGGCCCGGGGTATAGGCCCGGAAGCCGCGCTCTACGTGGGGAACGACATGCTCAACGATGTCTATGGCGCATCTTCTTCCGGCTTCAAGACCCTGCTCTTTGCCGGAGACGGCCGTTCCCTGCGTCTGCGGGAGGACAACCGGTTGATCCGGAACACCCGCCCCTCCGCCGTAATCCGCAGCCTTGCGGACATCCCCGCTCTCTGCGGCGTTTCTTCCCCCGCATAAAGCAGGTCGACCGGAAGTTTAAACGCGGCGCCGGAATTACCGATAATAGATTATATTTATAGAAGGTAAACCGATGTCTTTTAAAGAATTGCAGTATCTTGTAATACAACTAGTAACCTCCTGGCAGGTAATTGGCGTAACGGCGGTAGTGTTTTTTTATTTTTTCCTGATCTCCTCTGTCAGCCGCGGACGCTATAAGCTCAAAGTTCAAGCAGCTACCTCCCGGGAGAAGAAGAAGAAAGTACCCCGTAAGGCGACTCCTACTGCGGCGGAGGAAAATTTAGTAAGCGACGGCGACGATTTAGGGATTGAAGAAGAGAAATAAACGCCCGCAAAGCCCCGCGGATTTCCGGCCCGGCAGGGCAAGCGTATCCTTCCACAGGGGATTTTCTAGTATCCGCAGCCGATTGTCCCGCAGGAGGAGCTGTACCGCCTGTTTCGCTTCATGTCAGACCATTTGACGTGTTCGGAAGCGGCCAGTATTTTGACCGCTTCCGCCGGCGTATACCGCCGGCGGTTCCTCCGAAAAAAATCGAGCAGCGCCGGTTCTTCCCTGATCAGCGCCTCCCGCCTGCATCGGGAGACATCAGGTCTGACCCCCCTGGCCCTTTGAGGGCCTCCAGGATCTTCACGATCTCCCGGCAGGCCGGCCTGAAACTCTCCTTAACAAGGGTTCTATTTTGGAATTATGTACCAACAAGCCGCCTCCCCCTAAAATCATTTCGCCTTAACTCTTTCCGGAGGGGGTTATTTTGATTAAACCGGGCAGCAATGCCGCGTTCTATATATGTGAAAGGCTGCAAAAAAGTATCCTTTGACGACAGCGGCAGTTTACCTTGCGGCCTCAAAGTACCTCCAGCTATTCATCCAGGGAGTTTTGGAACAGGATCAGATGATACATGATTTTATTCCGGCATCCGTCACCGGAGAAACGCCCCAAAACGTAACGGATACCGTGAAACCCGATAGGACAGCGCGCAGGCCCCAGGCGTTAAACCATCAGCCCATGTCCCTGAGAAAGGCGGTATATCCCCGGTACGTGGTGTAGAGGTCTACCTTGCTGATGACTTCAAAGGGGGAGTGCATGGAAAGCACGGGAATCCCGCAGTCCAGCACTTCTACCCCCAGGTTGGCCACATATTTGGCGATGGTCCCGCCGCCGCCCTTATCGACCTTGCCCAGATCGCCGTACTGCCACTGAACCTTATTCTTGAGGAGGACAGCCCGTACCTTCCCGAAAAATTCGGCATTGGCGTCGCTGCCTCCAACCTTCCCGCCGCTCCCGGTGTACTTGGACAGGACTATGCCTTTGCCAAAACA
>JAISOQ010000270.1 GCA_031275515.1 Treponema sp.
ATGCCCCGGGAATTTCTGCCCCCTGTCGTCTTTATCCCCGATATTCTTGGCGACTTCCTTGACGGTTTGATACATCTTGCCCTGAAAACGCTGGAACCGAAAATAGACCTGGGGTATTAACCGAGCCTGTCCCAAAATTGAAGTTTTGGGAAATCCTAATCCGCCGCGTCGGACCGGAGATAGATTATCCACGGATTACGCGAATTTATCCGAATAATCCATGAAAACCAGCGTTAATTCGCGGACAAGTCTTAAATGATGCCGCGCCGGACCGCCCATAATATTTCTCTTGCCTTTCCCCTGAAGTATGCTAAAATAACTCATTACAATAAAGGAGAGTACCATTCCAAGGAGAGGCGTATGAATTTACAAAGACCGAACAGTAATGACGCTACCCGTTCGGCAAACCGCTCAACCAGTGTTGTTCCATCCAGCGGTCTGTGTTCCCGTTGTATCGACGGATGCAAGGGAAACTGCGAAGTATTTAAGGCTGCTTACCGGGGCAGGGAACTCATCTATCCCGGCCCATTCGGGGATGTTACCGCAGGGGGAGACAAGAATTACCCCGTGGATTATTCCCACCTGAACATCCAGGGTTACGCCCAGGGCGCCTGGGGCCTACCCGAAGGCGTAGCCGCGGATCCCGACAACGCCCGGTTCCCTTTAGTCGATACGGAGACTTCCTACGGCTGGGATAAAAAAGTAAAGATGGCGGTCCCCATCTTCACCGGCGCATTGGGATCCACCGAGATCGCCCGAAAAAACTGGGAACACTTCGCCGTAGGGGCCGCCATTTCCGGGGTGACCATCGTCTGCGGAGAGAACGTCTGCGGCATAGACCCTGCCTTGGAACTCAGCGCGGATAAGAAAGTAGTTAAAGCGCCGGACATGGACCGGCGTATTGAGGCCTACAAAAAGTACCATTCGGGCTACGGTGAAATCCTCATTCAGATGAATGTGGAGGATACCAACCTGGGCGTGGCGGAATACATCATTGATAAACATAAAATCGAAACCATTGAACTCAAATGGGGGCAGGGCGCCAAGTGTATAGGCGGAGAAATCAAGGTCAATCAGATTGAACGGGCCCTGGAACTCCAGCGCCGGGGATACATCGTTACCCCGGACCCCTCGGACCCGGTTAATCAGGCCGCATACAAGTCCGGGGCCATCAGGGAATTCGAGCGCCACAGCCGCCTGGGTTTTGTCACCCGGGAAAGCTTCATGAAGGAAGTAGAACGCCTGCGGGGGCTGGGTTTTAAGCGTATTACCCTGAAAACCGGGGCCTACAGCCTTAAAGAACTGGCTATGGCGATCCGGTACTCCTCGGATGCGAAGATAGACCTCCTCACCATAGACGGCGCTTCCGGGGGAACCGGGATGAGCCCCTGGCGCATGATGGAAGAATGGGGCGTTCCTTCTCTTTATCTCCACAGCGCCGCCTATGAATATGCGTCCATTCTTGCGGCCCAGGGCAAACAAGTACCGGACCTGGCCTTTGCGGGAGGGTTCAGCACCGAAGACCACGTATTCAAGGCCCTGGCTTTGGGGGATCCCTACGTTAAGGCGGTCTGCATGGGCCGGGCCCTGATGATACCCGGCATGGCGGGCAAGAACATAGCTCAGTGGATCAAAGAGGGGAATCTCCCGAGAAACGTGGCTGAATACGGTTCGTCGGCGGAAGAGATCTTCCTGAATTACGAGCGGGTCAGGAAGATCCTGGGCAGTGAGGAAATCAAAAACATCCCCCTGGGCGCCATCGGCATCTACAGTTATGCCGACAAGATCAAAGTCGGTTTGCAGCAGCTAATGGCCGGCGCCCGGCGTTTCAACCTTTCCGTCATAAGCCGGCAGGACCTTATGTCTCTGACCGAGGAATGCGCCAAGGTAACGGGCATCCCCTACCTGATGGACTGTTACCGGGAAGAAGCCTTGAAGATTCTGAAAGAGTAGCCCTGTCCAAAGAATTTAACTGCGGATCAGGTCTCCTGATCCGCAAATTTCCTCCCGGCGGACGGCAGCCGGGGGATAAAAAATTTTTCCTGCGGTTAAAATTATCTTTAAATTCCGTTATGATTATCCTATGAAATATTTGGAACTTCCGGTTTACCGGCATAAGGATTTGATCCTGGAGGCTCTGTCGCATAACCAGGTGATCGTCGTTGAAAGCCCCACAGGATCGGGAAAAACCACCCAAATGCCGGTCATACTGTACGAAGCGGGGTATGCCAAAAACGGAATCATCGGCGTCACCCAGCCCCGGCGTATCGCGGCAATGTCGGTGAGCGAGTACATAGCCCGCCAATTGGGGACGGAGATGCCGGGCGTTGTAGGCTACAAGATGCGCTTTGAGGACAAAACCAGTCAAAATACCAGTATCAAGATCATGACCGATGGAATACTGCTCCAGGAGATGAAGCTGGATCCCTGGCTTTCAAAATACAGTCTTTTGATGGTTGACGAGGCCCACGAGCGGAGCCTCAACATTGACTTTATCCTCGGGCTGCTCAAACGGGTCCTGGAAGCCCGGCGGGATTTCAAGGTTATCATCTCCTCGGCAACCATCAACGCCCAGGTTTTTGCCGAATACTTTGGGGAACATCCCGGCGTCGCCCTGCCGGAGGTCCCGGTGGTAAAGATAGACGCCATAACCTACCCCATCACCCTCATCTACGATCCGCCGGCTGTCCAGGGGGAAAAAAACGGCGGACCCGCATCCGGCGGGCTTGCGTCCGGCGAACCTGCCTCCGGTGAAGGCCGGCGGAACAGGCGGGGGCCCGGCGGGGGGCTTCCGGGCAGTCTGGCCGGGGAAGCCCTGCTTGCCAAAATCGAGGGGATCACCGGGCGGTTCATCAGCGAAAAGCGGGAGGGGGACATCCTTATCTTCCTTCCCGGCGAAAAGATGATCAAGGACTGCATGGGCCGCCTGGCTGCGGGGCCTGTGGGAAAGTACCTTCACCTGATCCCCCTGTACGGCAGACTTGGCAAGGACGAGCAGGAACGGGTCTTTGACGCTCCCCCAAGGGGCAAAACCAAGGCGGTGATCGCCACCAATATCGCCGAAACATCGGTAACCATAGACGGGGTAACTGCGGTGATCGATTCGGGGCTGTCCAAGCTCAACTACTACAACCCCCGGACCTTTACCTCCAGCCTGGTGGAAGCCCCCATTTCCAAGGCTTCGGCGAACCAGCGCAAGGGCCGGGCCGGACGGACCCGGGAGGGAACCTGTTACCGCCTGTATTCCCGCAAGGATTTTGAGAACCGGCCCCTTTTTACCACCGAAGATATTTTCCGCACCGACCTTTCCGAGGTGGTCCTCAGGATGGCGGATTTAGGGGTTACCGCTTTTGAGGAATTCGACTTCATCTCCCCGCCGGGACGCGAAGGGCTCCTGGCGGCGGTGGAGACCCTCAGCCTGCTGGACGCCCTGGAAGCGGACAAAACCCTTTCCAGGATAGGCAAGATGATGACCGAATTCCCCCTCCCCCCCCGGCAGTCCCGGATCATCGTGGAAGCCCTTCTGAGCTATCCCGAAGTCACTGAGGAGACCATCATCGCCGCGGCTTTTCTTTCCACCCAAAGTCCCTATGTTCTGCCTCCGGGGGAAGAGACCGACGCGCGGCGGGCGCACCACCGTTTCCGGGACCCGGACGGGGATTTTGTTTCCTGTCTCAAGCTGTTCCGCGCCTATGGGGAGGCCCCCAGGAAAGACAGGTTCTGCGAGAAAAACTACCTGGACGAGCGGGCTATGGCGGAAATCGCCAACGTCACAGGCCAGCTTGAGGAGATCGTCTCCGGTATGGGGCTGCCCCTGCTTTCCGGCGGGCCGGTGGAAGATTACCTTTCCGCAGTGGCCACGGGGCTTATTCAGTTTGTCTGCGTGCGGGAAGGACGGGAGATGTACCGGAGCCTTACGGCGGACCGCATTCTCATCCATCCCGGTTCGGTGATGTTCAGGATGGACCCCCAATACATCGTGGCGGGGGAAATCATCAGGACCACCCGGATGTACGCCATGTCCGTGTCCCCCCTGCCCCCGAGGGTCTTAGAAAAACTCAAGGACGGGTTGTTCGAGGCTCTGGGGGGCAAGTCCGCCGGGGCTGCCGAAAGGACCGGCGCGGAAGGGAGAAAACCGGGACGCATCCGGGACTTTACGAATACCATCAAGCTGGGGAACGAGGTCTTCGACATCAAGATCGTCAAGGGTAAGAAGTTCGTGTCCCTCCCCTGGGAGAAGCTCTCCAGGGTGAAGGACGACGCCGGCGATCCTTCTGTGTACAAGGGTCTTAGAGGGACCATAATCCTGGACGGCAGGTATACCCTCTTGCAGGAAGAAAAGCTGTCCCTCATCCTGTCGTTGGTTTCCACCCTGGAAATAGACGACGCCCTAATCCGGGCCTGGCCCAGAAAAACCGGCTTCAATTCCCGGGAAAATCCCGATGCCCTGCTTGCCGCCCTGCCCCTCCTGGTGACTCCCGCAGTATGGAAGCCGGGTAAAAAGGAGCTGGGTTTCATTTGTCTTTTCACCGACGGATCGGGGAATTACTGGTTCAAGTGTTCCCGGGGCTTCCACACCAGCCTCAACGAGAGTCTTTCGGCTCTGGAATCCCTGATAGACGAACTGGGGGACGAGGTGGACATA
Organism: Treponema sp.; assembly: GCA_031275515.1. Classification (GTDB taxonomy): domain Bacteria; phylum Spirochaetota; class Spirochaetia; order Treponematales; family Breznakiellaceae; genus JAIRLK01. The sequence goes on from JAISOQ010000270.1 coordinate 4,646, forward strand.
GAAAAGAAGCATGTGGTAAATCAGACCTACCGGAGGCTTTCGGATTATTTGGGGTAGGCGGGGATGGGGAATTTCCCGGCTTTGCATTTCACCGGAAATAAGCCTTCATCCCAGTTCCTCAAATACTTCGAGCAGGAAGGGGTTAAGCAGCAAAAGCCCGCCGGGGGTTAACGCCGTCTTTCCGCCCTCCAACAGGCCCCGTTTCCGCCAGCGTTCCACTGTCCGGGGGATAAGCGCCTCCGGCTCCGTTCCGAACCGGGTTTTGAAGAGTTCCCGGTCCGGCCCTTCGGTATACCGGAACCCCATCAGGAAGGTTTCTTTGATGAGGGTCGGCCTGTCCAAAAACTCAAAGGTGATGCCGCCGTCGTGCTCCGCAAACCCAGGCGCAGGGTACGCGCCGGCATCCGCTTTTACGGTATACCTCAGGCCCGTACCCTTATGGTCGTCTATGACGGTCCCTGACGCGGCGGGGCCTATGCCCAGCCAGTTTTCCATGCGCCAATAGCGGATATTGTGCCGCGACCGTTTTCCCGGTCGGGAGAAGTTGGACACTTCATATTGAGCATATCCCGCCTTTTCCAAGGCGTCCCTGCCCAGAAGCCAGAGCCGGTCCGCCTCGTCATCCGGAGGGCTGCCCGGCAGCTTAGGGTCTGCGGTCAGGGCGTAGAGGGAGATATGGGCGGGGTTAAAGGCCAGGAGTGTTTCTATGTCCCGCAGCAGGACCGTTTCGTCCTGACCGGGAAGTCCCGACATGAGGTCTGCGGAAAATGCGCCGGGAAACAAGGCGGAAACCAGGGAGAGGCGTTCCGGGAGGAGGCTCCCCTCCCCTACCCGGTGAACTAGACGGCGGGAAGGCTCGTAAAAGGTCTGGACCCCCAGGCTTATGCGGCTTACCCCGCACTCCCAGCAGGCGCGGAGGAAGGCCGCATCCGCGGATTCGGGGTTGGCCTCCACCGTGACTTCCTCCGGCCAGGCGGGCAGGAGAGACCGGAGGCCGGCGAGAAGGCGCGTTATCCGGGCCGCGCCCAGGACGGAAGGGGTGCCGCCTCCCAGGTATAGGGTGGGGACCCGGTTTACCGCGAAACGGGCCAGGTAATCCCGGACATCCCCAAGGAGGGCGTCTATAAAAGCCTCAAGTCCGGGGCCGCCGGGACGGACCGGAAGGGAGTAAAAGTCGCAATAGCCGCAGGAACCGGCGCAGAAAGGTATGTGGAGGTAAAGCGAGGCTTCCATCGCCGTATTTTATCCGGCGGGGCTAAGAATTGTAATGGGCTTGCCCGGTATCCCGTCTGACGCCGCCCCACGGCAGTGGGCGAAAAGCGTTGACGGTGGATAAAAGCCATGATAATATAGTTGTCAAAGCAAAGACGGGGAGGGATTATCATGGTATTAGCGCCGGTAAAATGTCCGCATTGCGGAAGTGA
>JAISOQ010000107.1 GCA_031275515.1 Treponema sp.
TATTTAATCAAAATAAACTCTACCCTCCGGTTCTTCCACCAGTTGTCCCGGTCCTCAAAAGGGATCACCGGACGGGAACCGCCCATGCCTATGCTGCTCAGGCGGCTGCGGCTGACCCCGAAACCAACGAGGTACTCCACCGTAGCCTTGGCGCGGCTTTCGCTCAAGGGCAGAAGCCCTATCTCTCTGGGGCCGCCGTTTTCCTCGTTCTGGCGGGCTTGAGTGCCCGGCGGAGTGGTCGGGTTGGCGTGGCCTTCCACAGTGATCCTGTAGTCCCTGAACTTGTTGAGTATCTCCGCAAGGCGACTGAGAATACGGTTGTTGTTGTCCCCGATCTCCGGGGCCAGGCCGTTGAAATCCGCGGCGTTAGCCCGGAATATAATCGACGGAACCTGAATTTTAAGGCGGTCCCCGTCCCGGATAACCAGGACATCAACCCCTATTTTGCCGTCCAGGGAAGAGGCGTTCCCCAGCACATCTTTGGCCTTGAAGGTAAACGGATAATCCGTAGCCGCCTGGACCAGTTCGCCCCGGGAGCTGCGTCCGTCCCAAGCCATGCGTTCCGATGGCGCGCCCCGGCCTTCGATGCGGTAGAAGGACTTCCGGGAGGTCTCCCTTCCCTGGCTGTCTATCATCACTTCCCAGATTTCAAGGCTCCAGTCCGCCAGGGGCGATTCGTCCCTGGCAGTAAGGGCCATAAAGAGATCGTCATCTACCCCGTCGTTGTCGGGACTGAAGTATTCAGGCGTGGAATTAAAGGCCAGCTCAGGACCGGAAACATCCACGATAATGGGCGATGTCTGGACGGTAACGATATCCCCCTTGGCATAGGTAACCGTAAGGGTTGGGGTATACAGGCCTTCCCGAATGGCGCCGTTTGAATCCAGGCCATTCCAGACGATGGTTTCCGGCGGGACGGCAGAAGGCGTATCGGGGAAGGACTTGACGGCAGCCCCCGAAGGACTTGCAAGGTCAAGTTTCCAGGACTCTATTCCCTCCTTAACGGAGAGGATAACCCCCAAACGGACATTCTGGTTGGCACCGGGAAGGGGAGCTATAGCGGAGGCCGATGAGGTCAGGATAGCCCGGGGCACCCTGGCGTCTACCGTGATGGTATCAATGGTTTTACGGAAGCTGTTTCCCGCTTCATCGACGGAACTTAAATTGATGCGGTAAACGCCGTCAGGAACAGGGTTCCCCGCTTCATCCGTACCGTCCCAGGAAACTACCGGGGCCGCTCCCGTCCACTTCCAGGACCGGAGGACCTGACCCTTTGAGTTGTCAATCGAAAGATCCCAATCGTCCTTCCCCTCGGCGCTTACATCGACAGGAAGAGAGTCCCGCCTGGTATCCCCGTTGGGAGAGAAGATGACAAAGGGCGTGGCAAGTTCCGCCTTGGGCGGTACAGTATCCACGATGAAGGGCCGGGAAACGGCTGTGGGCTGATTCCCCATGGTGTACCGCACTTCGATTTTGGCGGTGTAGGTTCCATCAGGAACAACCTGCCCGCCGGCGTTTTTTCCATCCCAGGGGAAATTGGCGGGCACGGCGTTTGTCCCTTCAAAGGTCCGCACCACGCTTCCTCCGGCGTTAAGGATGTCGGTTTTCCAGGACGTAACGCCCTCCCGCACTTGAAGCTGAGGAATGATGGCTATGCGGTTTTTGGCTCCCGGACCGGTGGGCGAAAAAGCCCTCAAGTCTGTGGAGAGGAGTACCGGGGTATCCGCGGTATTCAGGGTAAACCGCGCCTCGTTGGACCGTCCGGAATTCCCCGCCGGATCTGTAGAGGAGAGCCGGTAGGCGTATTCCCCGTCGGGGGCAAGAGCGCCGGAATCATTATGGCCGTCCCAGATAATACGGGAGTCCGGCGCGCCGGCTATACGGAAGGTACGGATCGGCTGCTCCGAATTCGGCGCCGCCGCCCTGCGCACTTCCCCTGTCCAGAGGGTTTCGACGCTGCCTTCCTGGTTGAATATCATCTCGTCCAGGTTCTTATCATTATTGGGGGAGAAAATGTTGTATTCCGCCCGTATGGCCGCCCGCGGGGGCGTAATGTCCAGGGTGAAAGAAGGAGAGAAGGCTTCGGCAACATAACCGTTCCGGTATTTTACCGAAAGTTTACCCTGGTAAGACCCTTCGGGAAGCAGGGTTCCGCCGTCAGCTCTGCCGTCAAAATCAATGCCGTCAGGCGGCGCATCCTCTGCGCCGGAAATGGTTCTGCGGGGATTGGACTGAGCGTCCCGAATCAGAAGTTCCCAGCTTGCGATGCCTTCCCTGACGGGAACTCCCGGATTAAGGGTGAGAGTGTCTTTTACCCTGTCCCCATTGGGAGAGAAATAAGCGTCCGCTATCTGGAGGTTTACCGTCGGCTGGATGGTGTTGATCACGATGCTGGACAGAGCCGCGCTTCCGGTATTTTTAGCCTTATCTGTGGCGGCGATCCGGTATTCGTAGACCCCGTCAGGCACAATAAGCCCCGTATTATCCGTACCATCCCAGGTTATGGGCTCCGGATCGGTATTGGCAAAATCAAAGGTCTTTACCTGATCTCCTGATGCATTGTAGATTCCGGCGGACCAAAGGTCTTCCGGGGAACCCGACTGGCTGATTTCGATAATATCTTTATTGCCGTCTCCGTCGGGAGAGAACATGCGCTGGTTTTCGGTCATTTCGGCGATGTTGACTTCCGGAGGCGTATTATCTACAACGATCTCGTAGTCTATGGTTTTCCCGGAATTTCCGTTATCGTCCACCGCGCTCAGGGTAAAGTAATAGCGGCCGTCGGGAGCCGGCTCCCCGGAATCGAAGATACCGTCCCAGCGGAGGATGCCGGGAACTTCCACCCCGGCCTTTACGGCGGTAAACTGGGCAAAGAAATTCCTGACCCCCTGAGTTTCGGGCCGCAGTTCTTTGTTCCGGTAAATTCTGACCACATCTCCTGCTTCGCTGCGGATTTCAAAAGTCCAGCCGGTAACATACCTCTGATCGGTGATACTTATGGGAATTTCCAAATAATCCACAAGACCGTCATGATTGGGAGAAATCCACTGGACTTCAGGATAGTCCACGGTGATGACCGGCGGTTTATTATCCGGGACCCCCACGCTCCAGGCGATCCCCGCGCCTATAGCGGCGGAACCGTCATACAGGGGTTTAAACGCCGCGGATGCCCTCATGTCGCCGTCCGAAGGAAGCCGGCCCCCAATGATACGCTTGCCCCCGGATTTGAGGGCGATATTGAGGCCCACCCCTACAGAGGGGAAGAGGAGCGGAATATCCCGCTGAAATTCAACAAGATTGAAGCCCCAGGCGGAGGAAACGTACACCATCTCCGCCAGGAGAAGGGAAAGCCCGAGTTTCCCGGTAAAGTTGCGGAACCCGGGAGCGCCCAGGTCCAGGTATCCCGTTAATTTTAAGGGATCCGCCTTCTCCCCGGAACTCCTCAGATGAAGCAAATCCGCAGAAACCCCCAAAACAGGCGTAAAGGCCGAAGGAATTACGTTTTTTCCCAGACCCTTCACCGCAGCGGCCAGGGTAAAATTCTTCAAAGCCCCCAGGGTCCCCAGATTGTACCGGAACCCCAGGTCTCCCGAAAGGGCCCAGTTTTCGCCGGGATCCCCAAACCCGAAATTCAAGCCCACCCCAAGACTCAGACGGGGAATCAGCTCTTTTGCCACATTCAGGTTCCCGCCAACATTGAGTTTTACCGGCAGGGTATCCCCGTCTGCATTGCGAAGAAACCGCACGCCCTCCGAATCCGGGAAAGGGCTGTTCAGGAAATTCAGGGAGCCGCCAAAAGAAGCGAATTTAGTCGGGAAAAGGGCCCCCAGGCTGGCGGCATTTCCAAATCCTTTTTCTTTAAAACCGGGAATAGCCATATATCCCGCCTCAAAAACAATACGCTGGGATTCCCCGCCTGCGGCGGGATTTATGGCGCTTGCCGAAGCGCCTCCCAGAGAGGTAGAAAAGGCCCCTCCTCCCGCGAAAACCGGGGCAAAGAGGTCCGTCATCGTATCGGCTCCGTTGAGGAGATCCGGGAGATTCTGGGACCAAAGCCCGGAGACGGCGCCCAAGACCAGGAACAAAACCGCCATCGTCTTTTTAAACATTTTAAACTCCTTGCTATGTCTGTATTGATACTAAATAACAAATTTTCAATGATTTATGAAACAGACTTCGAACTAAAGCCTACTTTTTCCTTTAATCTTTTGACATTTTAAACCAGCCTCATACATTACTATTATCTTGATATTACTGCATTATCTTAATATTACCAGTCTCATTTATTTTTTTTCCCTCTTTAAAAAGCAGGAAGCCGAACAGCACACCTTGGAAACCGGCCGGCGGATTGCGGATGAACACAACGGCAAGCGGAAGTATCTGCGCGGCGCGGCGGGGGCCAATCGATAAGCGAGTATCAGCCTGTGCGGTGAAAAACGGGTTTTATGGCATCCTCCCATCAGGAGAGACGGTGGAGATTGATGTCCCGGAGGGTTTTAAGCCCGGATCCGGCGGGCCGGCGGAGAGACCGGGTAAACGGACCGCTTCTCTCCGAAGGGCTGGTGAGAGCCGGTTCGGAGAGAAGCGGATACATCCGCATTTATCTTAACGTCCGCCGCCGGGCCCCGGCTTATATCTCCGCTATCCTGCGGCGCAGGCTCAGGATATACGAAGGCTCTACCGAAAGTTCGTCCAGGCCCATCTCCACAAAGGTTTGGGTAAGTTCCGGGTCCGCCCCGAGCATACCGCAGATACCCACCCAAATGCCCGCTTTGTGGGCGTTTTCCACCGTCATCCGGATAAGACGAAGGATCGCCTCATGGTGGGTGTTGCAGAATTCCCGGATAGCTTCGTTCTGCCGGTCCGCCGCCAGGGTGTACTGGGTCAGGTCATTGGTACCGATGCTGAAAAAGTCCGCTTCTTTGGCGAGGAGATCGCTGATAATCGCCGAAGCGGGGGTTTCAATCATGATGCCGATGGGCGTGTCGGGGTTGAACGGGATCTGCTCCGCAGCGAGGGCTTCCCGTACATGGGCGGCGATGCGTTTTGCCCGGAGCAATTCTTCCACATCGCTTATCATGGGGAACATGATCGCCGCATTTCCGTGGGCCGACGCCCGGTAAATCGCCCGGAGCTGGGTTTCAAACAACTGGGGCCGGGTAAGGCAGATCCGTATCGCCCGCATTCCCAAGGCGGGATTTTCTTCGGTAGGAAGGTGAAAATAATCGACCTGCTTGTCCGCGCCGATGTCCAGAGTGCGGATAATAACCTGCCTGCCTTTCATTTCCTCCACTACTTTGCGGTAGCTTTCGTATTGAATGTCCTCGCCGGGATAGTCTTCCCGTCCCAGGTAGAGGAACTCGCTGCGAAAAAGGCCTATCCCTTCGGCATCGCTTGCAAGTACGGCCTCCACATCGGTTACCGAACCGATGTTGGCAAAGAGCTTTATCCGCTGCCCGCTCCTTGTAAGGGTCGGCTTGCCCCGGAATTGCTCAAGTTCCTGCCGTTCCTCAATGAGGCGTTTGCGTTTCTCCTCAAGGCTTGCCAGAACTTCCGGATCCGGCTCTATATACAGGACGCCGGTCTCGCCGTCCAGGGCCGCCAGCTTATCCCCAAGACCGGGGGCCAAAGACGCGCCAAGGCCGATGATGGCCGGAATCCCCATAGTACGGGCAAAAATGGCGGTGTGGGAATTGGCCGCCCCCTGCTGGGCCGCCAAGGCCAGCACCCGGGAACGGTCAAACTGCGCGGTTTCACTGGGGCTGAAATCATTAGAGGCCAGAATAACCGCCTCGTTTCCCGCGGCGGAATCCCGCTGGGTTCCCGAAAGAACCGCGATCAGCCGCTTGGAAACATCGTCCACATCCGCGGCCCGCTCCCGCATGTACACATCATCCATTTCCGCGAATTCCCGGGACAGTTGTTTTCCACATTCCAGTACCGCGTATTCCGCGCAGACCCGCTGGGATTCAATCATCTTGAGAATAGGGTCAAGGTAATCGGAATCATCGAGCATCATCCGGTGGATTTCAAAAAGCAGGGCGTTTTCTTTGCCGATTTTTTCCGCCATAGTGTTCGCAAGCTCGTCAAGCTGTTCCGAGGCGGTCTGCTTGGCCGCATAGAGACGCTGTATCTCCCCGGCAGTATCGCTTATGGATTTCTTTTCCACCACAAAAGAGGACCGCTCAAAAAACGACAGCCGTCCGACGGCAATCCCGCCGCTTACGCCCTTTCCTTGTAACGTAATCATTCCGGTCTCCCTTTACAGGTGGGCGGACAGAAAGGCGGCTGCCGCTTCGATAAGCGCATCTTCGTCCGGGCCTTCGGCTTTTATCACGATTGTTTCCCCCTGCTTTACCCGCAGCTTCATCAGCGCAAGCAGTTTTTTCCCGTCACAGCTGTCGGTTCCCCGGGAAATCGTTACCGCACTGGAAAAACGGGACAGCTCTTTTATCAACAGCCCCGCAGGACGCGCATGAATCCCCACCGGATCGGTAATTGTGTATGTATGTTCTTTCATTAGGATGCTCCTTCAAAATAAAATGGGCGGAGGCATGTTTTGCCCCCGCCTTGGGTATTACAGTATTTCTCCGTTACTTTCGATAACTTTTTTGTACCAGCCAAAGGATTTTTTCCGGGACCGCGCAAGGCTCCCCTTGCCGTTGTCGTCCTTGTCCACGTAAATAAAGCCGTAGCGTTTGGACATTTCTCCGGTGGATGCGCTGATGATGTCGATGCAGCCCCAGGTGGTATACCCCCACAGTTCCACGCCGTCTTCCTCCACCGCCTGTTTCATCGCCCTGATGTGTTCCCGCAGATACTCGATACGGTAGTCGTCGTTGATGCTGCCGTCCGCGGCAGGGACATCCTTTGCGCCCAGACCGTTTTCCACAATGAAAAGCGGCTTTTGATACCGGTCGTAGAGGAAATTGAGGGCGATACGAAGGCCCATAGGGTCTATCTGCCAGCCCCATTCGGAAGATTTAAGGTG
>JAISOQ010000110.1 GCA_031275515.1 Treponema sp.
CCGGCAGGAGCGGGAAAGGGTCTTGCAGGAGCGGGAGAAGGCCCGGCAGGAACAGGAAAGGGCCTGGCAGGAACGAGAGATGGCCCGGCAGGAAAAACTGGAAGGCGCCCGGAGGCTGAAACAGATGGGGGTTTCACCCGACATTATTACCGCTGGTTTTGGGTTTTCGCTTGATGAAATAGAGCGGCTTTAGGCGTCTGCGAGGTCCGGTTCAACCGGGAATCAGGGGAAGACCAAGCCGGGATTTGCGGTGAAAACTCCGTGAGCCTTTGGCCTCCTGGAAAAGTATATCTCCTGCCCGGCGGTTTCCTTTTACCTGCGCTGATTCCAACGCGCAGCACGATAAAGAGTTCCAGGCCTGTTCCGTCCGCCGCACACTGTCCCAAAGTAAACGTACATGGCGGGGCGTCTGGTAGGTTCCCCCCTACTTGAAATTTCCTGCAGGTCTGACTATTATTCTCCCTATTACTGCATTTAGCGTCTTTTAAATTGAGGTTAAAATTAATTTTGAACGCTTCAAGCGTCTCTTGGAAGGAGTAAGAATAAAAATGGGTGATATTACCCGGACAGATGTCCGAAAGATGCGGAATATTGGAATCAGTGCGCATATCGATTCAGGGAAGACCACCCTTTCTGAGCGTATCCTGTTTTACAGTAACAAGATTCACGCTATTCACGAAGTCCGCGGAAAAGACGGCGTTGGCGCCACCATGGACCACATGGAACTTGAACGGGAGCGGGGGATCACGATTCAGTCTGCGGCAACCCAGGTTGAATGGAAAGACTATACCATCAATCTTATCGACACGCCCGGACACGTGGACTTTACCATCGAAGTGGAACGGTCCCTGCGGGTTTTGGACGGCGCCATTCTCGTCCTCTGCGCCGTCGGCGGGGTTCAGTCCCAGTCTATTACGGTAGATCGCCAGCTTAAACGGTATCATGTACCCCGTATCGCCTTTGTGAACAAGTGCGACCGTACCGGGGCGAACCCTTTCAAGGTAAGGCTTCAGCTTAGGGAAAAACTGGGATTAAACGCGGTGTTTATCCAGCTTCCCATAGGGCTTGAGGACAAACTTGAAGGCGTTGTGGACCTTATCACCCAGAAGGCGGTGTACTTCGACGGCGATCAGGGGACGGAACTCCGGTATGCCGAGATACCCGCCCACCTTAAAGGCGATGTCGAGCGGTACCGGGAGGAGCTTCTGGATGCGGTTTCCATGTTCTCCGATGAGCTGGCCGAATTGTATCTGGCCGGAGAGGCTATCCCCGAGGACCTGATCCGCGCCGCCATTCGTAAGGGGACCCTGGCGGAACAGTTTGTCCCGGTTATGGTAGGTTCGGCCTATAAAAACAAGGGGATTCAGCCCCTTTTAGACGGCGTAACCTACTACCTCCCGGACCCCACAGAGGTGAAGAACTATGCCCTGGACCTGGATCATGGCGAGGAAAGGAGAGAGCTTACGGCGGACGAAAAAAGTCCTACTGTGGCTCTGGGCTTTAAACTTGAGGATGGTCAGTACGGCCAGCTTACCTATGTGCGGATCTACCAGGGGGGCCTTAAAAAAGGGGATGAACTTCTGAATACCCGGGCCAGGAAGAAATTTAAGGTGGGCCGCCTGGTGCGTATGCACTCCGACAATATGGAGGATATCAACGAGGGGGTTCCCGGGGACATTGTGGCCCTTTTCGGAATAGACTGCGCCTCCGGGGATACCTTCTGCGGCGGCGGCCTCAACTACGCTATGTCCTCCATGTATGTTCCCGAACCGGTCATCTCTCTGGCCATTATCCCCAAAGACAAGAAGTCTGCGGACCAGATGGCCAAGGCCCTGAACCGGTTCACCAAGGAAGACCCCACCTTTAGGACCTTTGTAGACCCTGAATCCAACCAGACCATCATCCAGGGCATGGGCGAACTTCATCTGGAAGTCTACGTTGAGCGTATGTACCGGGAATACAAGTGCGAGGTAGAGACCGGTATGCCCCAGGTGGCCTACCGGGAAGCCATTACCCAGCGGGCGGACTACAACTACACCCACAAGAAACAGACCGGCGGCTCCGGTCAGTATGGCCGGGTCGCAGGCTATATGGAACCCTATGGGGAGGGCGAATACGAATTCGTGGATAATATCAAGGGCGGTGTCATCCCCAATGAATTCATCCCCAGCTGCGATAAAGGGTTCCGGGAGGCCGTCAAGAAGGGAAGCCTTATCGGGTTCCCTATCGTCAATATACGCTGTGTCATCAACGACGGTCAGTCCCACCCGGTGGACTCTTCGGACATCGCCTTCCAGCTTGCCGCTATTGGCGCTTTTCGGGAGGCCTACAACAAGGCCAAGCCCTGTATACTGGAACCTATCATGAAGGTTTCGGTAGAAGGCCCCTCGGAATTTCAGGGAAATATTTATGCCTCAATTAACCAGAGGCGTGGTATAATATTGACGTCAACCGAAGACGGGATATTTTCCCGGGTAGAAGCCGAAGTCCCTTTGAGCGAGATGTTCGGCTATTCCACGATGCTTCGCTCCTTGACTCAGGGCAAGGCGGAATTCAGCATGGAATTCGAGAAGTACGGGAAGGTTCCGTCCGGCATTTCCGAGGTCCTCATAAAGGAATATGCGGAAAAGCGGAAGATTGCGGCCAAATAACGAACAAAACGGAGGAATACTAAGTGGTTAAGAACGAACTTGTGGAACGTAGTCCGGTTCGCGTTTTTGAAAGGTCTATTCATGGGGGGCTTAAAGCCGGAGAAATAGGGATCATTTCCGCTCCCAGCGGCATAGGCAAAACCTCGGTTCTGGTCCAGATCGCCCTGGACAAGCTCTTGCAGGCAAAGAAGGTGATTCACGTCTCCTTTACCAAGCATACCGATTATGTACTGGCCTGGTACGAGGATATTTTTGCGGAATTCGTGATGAAGAAGAACCTGGAAAACATCGCGGATGTAAAAAACGATGTGAGCAAAAACCGGGTTCTTATGAAGTTCAGCCAGGAAGGAATCACCGGGGAACAGATAAACCGGAGTCTTAGGGCGCTGATTCGGGAAGGGGGGTTTAGCGCCGAAGCGGTAATCGTAGACGGCCTTGATTTTTCTCCCGGCGAGCGGGAACGGCTGCAGGGCGCCAAGGATTTTGCCCGGGAATTGGGGCTTGCCGTCTGGTACAGTTGTACGGTCAACGTTCCCAGAAAGTCTTCCGGGGCTGCCGGTACATCGGGATCTGTCTACGACAAGCGGGGCATTCCTCTGGTCATTGGGGATTATGCGGACCTTATCGACGTGATCATCACCCTGGACCCCAAACCGGATCACGTTGAGCTGACCATATCTAAAGACCGGGAGATCTATAACCCGGAACACATTGCTTTGCGGCTGGATCCCAAGACCCTCCTTATCCTGGAGGAATGATGCGCCTATCTTGCGCACACCATACTGAATAAACCGGGGCTTTCCCAAAACTGAAATTTTGGGAAAGCCTCAATCTTAATCCGGAGTTTCACATGATAGTCATATTGTCCAAAGGTATTTCTGTTCACGATAAAGGAATGATACGCGCCTTCCTGGAAGAGCGGGGATTTAGTCTTAGGGAACAGACCCTGGGGGACGATGAGATTATCGGGGCTGCCGGCAAGGCGGCGTTGGACATACAGGAATTGACCCTCTTGCCGGGGGTGGAGCGGGTGGCGGCCACATCCAAGCCTTTTGAACTGGCTTCCAGGGAAACCAAGAGCGGCGATTCTATTGTCACCGTGGGTCCCGTCAAGATAGGGGGTTCCCGCATCTCCATCATCGCCGGGCCCTGCGCGGTGGAAAGTCAGGAGCAAATACTGGAGACGGCGGAACGGGTGCGGGAATCCGGGGCGGTGATACTCAGGGGCGGGGCCTTCAAACCCCGGACCAGTCCTTACGCCTTCCAGGGGCTGGGCATGAAGGGCCTGGAATACATGAAGACGGCGGGGGAGAAGCTGAGTATGCCCATAGTCACCGAGGTGGTTTCTCCGGAATGGGCGGCCCAGATGAAGGATTTAACCGATATGTTCCAGATAGGCGCCCGGAACATGCAGAACTTTGAACTTCTCAAGAAAGTGGGAGCCTTGGGGAAGCCGGTGCTGTTGAAACGGGGGCCTTCGGCAACCATAGAGGAATGGCTTCTTTCGGCAGAATACCTCCTGGCTTCGGGAACCCGGGATGTGGTCCTCTGTGAGCGGGGCATCAGGACTTTCGAGACCTATACCCGGAATACTCTGGACATCTCGGCCATCCCGGTCATCAAGCGGCTTTCCCATTTGCCGGTCATCGTGGATCCCAGTCACGCTGTGGGCATACGGAACATGGTTTCCTCCGCCGGCCTGGCCGCCATAGCCGCCGGCGCAGACGGCCTTACCGTGGAGGTCCACCCCAGGCCGGACGCCGCCCTCTCAGACGGCCCCCAATCTCTCTATCCCTCCCAGTTTGAGCGGCTCATGCGGGACATCGAAGCCCTGGCCCCGGTGGTTGGAAAAGAACTCCTCAGAACGCCCCGGGCAGGGACAAAGTTGACGTCTGGGGTAGAGACGCCGGTTTCGGCAGAAGGGACGCTCCCGCTTTCGGACAAGATCGCCTTTTCCGGGGAAAGCGGCGCCTATGCGGAGCAGGCTTTGATGCGGGCTTTTGGGGAGGACGCCCCCCGGCTTGCCTGCTCCTCTTTCAGCGGCCTTTTTGACGCGGTTTTGGAGGGTTCCGCAGGTTTTGGGGTGGTCCCGGTGGAAAACAGCCTTGCCGGCTCTATCCACGAAAATTACGATCTCTTTCTGCGGTATCCGGACATTGCTATTGTAGGGGAACTGAAACTCCGCATCGTCCACTGCCTTATAGCCCACGAGACAGCCGCTCTGGATACCATCAAGGTAGTCCGCAGTCATTCCCAGGGGTTCGCCCAATGTAAAGACTTCCTGGACAAGTACCCCTGGCGTCTGGAATCCTGCTATAACACCGCCGCCGCCGTGGCTTCTATCCTTAAAGAAAGCGAGTTGGAACGGCCAACCATAGCCGCCATTGCGGGGGAAGCCGCTGCCCGGGCCCACGGTCTTACTGTTATAAAAGAAGGAATAGAAACTAACCCTTTGAATTACACGCGATTTGTCATTATCTCCCGGAAAAACAACGGCGACATCGCCCCCGCGCCGCCCAGCATGGGTTCCGGCAAGCCTAACAAAGCCTCCCTGGTCTTCTCGGTCTCCGACAAGCCCGGTTCTCTCATCACCTGCCTCAAGATCATGAGCGACCGGGGGATCAACATGATCAAGCTCGAATCCCGTCCCATCCAGGGCCAGCCCTGGCGGTATCTTTTTTATGTGGACGTAAGCCTCCCAAAAGCCGACGGCGAATTCGACTTTGTTCTGGAAGAACTAAAAACCAAAACCGAAGATTTTCACTTCCTGGGGGCCTACCGGGGGGCGTTGTGAGAGCGCTCTGGTCCTAAAGAAACCCTTCTAACCCTGGCGGCGGCAGGTTCTAAGCCTCGGAGGAATAAAACCCGTCTTTCCAGTTAAACCGGCTGGCGTTCCCCAGGGGACGCCCGGCGTGCAGGGCGTTCATGATGTCCCGGTAGCCCTTTTTCCGCAGGGTCGGCCCGGAAAAATCCAGGATGAACCGGTGGAATCCCGCTTCCTTTAGGAAGGGGACTTTATCGACAATAGAGAAGGGCTTCTCCGGTATTACCAGGGAGCCTTCGCCGTTTGTACCGCCGGCATTGTCTCCCTCTGAAATCAGGCGGAACCCCGCGTCTTGGCTGTCCCGGAATTCTCCAAAATCGTAAAGCCCCTTCAGATTCGCCCTGATACGGAACAGAGCAGGGTAGGAAAAGATCGTGATAAACGTGAAGGCCCGCCGTCCGGGGTTCACGGTTTTTTCCAGGTTTTGCCGGTTGTTTTCCGGCGGGGAGATCATGGCGTCCACCCCCAGAGACACGATAAAGGCGTTGGCCCAGCGGTTGAACTGGTACAGGTACGGCCCGGCGATCAGGGCGGGCTGTAAGGCCGTCTGTTTTGCCGCTTCCGGCGGCTTGGCGGATTTCCTAAGGGCGCTCCGAAAATAGGACAGGTGGCCGAGGTTGTTTACCACAAACTGATAATACCCCTTCTCCCGGAGGGCGGGGATTTCCTCATCCAGCGCTGTTTCCAGGACCTGGGGAAAGCAGGGGTCCAGGACCAGTATGATTTCCCTGGGGTTAAAAGGCAGGGGCGGCTTGGCGGCATCCAGGAGACGGGCGGCGTTTTTCCGGGTGAGTTGCAGCATGACTCGCAGCGGTCGTATTGATTGCAGGATGAAAAGGTCCTCAATCCGGGAAACCGCGGCGTAGATACCCTCGGGAAAGAGGGGCTTTCCGGCTTTTTTTACCGGCGGCAGGCTGATCTCCGGGGCCTTTTCCCGGCCAGGTTCCCGCCTGAACCCCTCCGCCCCCCGAATCACCGGGGGATACCGCCTGGACATACGACGGGTCTGTATCAGGTAGACCGAATCCCCAGGGTTAAATCCTTCAGGAATGGATACCCATATCTTTGCCCCGGTCCCGGTTTCCGGCATACCGGCGGGATTCGCATCTTCCAGGGCGGTAATCTTGTGGGCCTTCCGCTCCGTATCGTCGGACCGGTGAAGCCGTATCGAGTCCCCCGGACGGGGCTGTACCGCCCCTGCCGGGATAAGTCCCCGGCGGCTGTCCCCGCTTCCCTTCACTTTGAGGAGGGTCCCCAGAGGGATGCCCGTACCGCCATCCTGATCCGCCTTGAGCCAGTCTATGCCGCCGGAAGCGGGGCCGTCAAAATAGAACAGGGTCTTTTTCCGGGCAAAGTCGCTTTTGAGGATGTCGAGCCCTTCGCGCAGGTTCTTTTCCCTATCCCCGGAAAGCCCGTCTATGACCCGCCGGTACGCCGAAACCACAGCGCCAACGTATTCGGCGCTTTTCATCCTTCCTTCGATTTTAAAGGAATTGACGCCCAGGTCGGCCAGCAGGGGGACACGTTCCAGAAGCTGCAAATCCGATGGGCTAAAGTAATACCCTCCCTCGTTGTCCTGCCGGTAAAACCGGCGGCAGGCTTGGGTACACATTCCACGGTTTGCGGATTTCCCCCCCAAATAGCTGGAAAAGAGGCAAAGTCCCGATGCGCTGACGCAGAGGGCCCCGTGTACGAAGACCTCAAGCTCCATGTTGGTTTTGGCCCGCAGGTCCTGAATTTCATCAAGGGACAGTTCCCGGGCCAGCACTACCCGGGAAACTCCCTGTCTGGAGAGAAGGTTGACGGCCCGGGCGGAGGCGATGTTCATCTGAGTGGAAGCGTGGAGCTTGAGATCGGGAAAATTATCCCGAACCATGCGTATCGTCCCCAAGTCCTGGACGATGATCCCGTCCGGTCCCAGGGAGGCCAGGTATTTGAGGAACTGGAACATACGATCCGCTTCCCGCTGTTCAAAAACCGTATTCACCGTCACGTAGAGCTTCCGGCCCATGCGGTGGAGGCTGCGCAGCGCCCCCTCAAACTGGGAGTAGGTGAAATTAGCGCTCCGCATCCGGGCGTTAAAGCTCCTGAGCCCCAGGTATACCCCGTCGGCCCCTTCCCCCACCGCCGCGTCCAGGGCTTCAGGCGACCCCGCCGGGGCCAGTAATTCAGGCTCTTTCACCCCAGGCTCCCGGAAAAAAATGACCATGCCATAGGTGTCAGTATAGGGGATCCGCAGCGCCGATACAAGCGGGATTGCGCAGCCGGCATAATTAGTCTGGTATTATATTCAAATCGAGAATATAGTTAAATTTAGTAATGATAGAGGCTGTTCCAAAACTTCAGTCTTGGGACAGCCTCAACATAGTACGGAGGAGATTATGAGTTCCGGTTTAGCGGTAAATGCGGCAAATTTTGAGCAGGAAGTTTTGAAGTCAACGCTTCCTGTATTGGTCGATTTTTGGGCCGAATGGTGCCAGCCTTGCAGAATGGTCGGCCCTTTGCTGGATCAGCTTGCTGAAGAGTATTCAGGCAGGATAAAGATATGCAAGATCAATGTTGACGAAGAGAACGATTTGGCGGGCAGTCATAACGTTGTCTCCATCCCCACCCTGGTAGTCTACAAGGACGGCAAGATTGTCCGCCAGCAGGTAGGCGCTATTCCTAAGGCTCAGATAGCGGCCTTGTTTAGCGATTTGATTCAAGAGGGTCCTTAGGCCCTAGGGAACAGTGCAGAAATAACATGGCTTTTTGGTCATGTTATTTCCTGAAGCCGCCTGACGGCGTCCCACAGGCTGCCGGACCCCTGCTTTTTAGTAACTTACCGCGAATTTCGATAGAATGACAAAGGTCCGCGAATGAACGCTAATTTTCACGAATTATTCGGATAAACGTGCATTAATTCGCGGGCTTTTTTCTATGGCTTACTCGGCGGGAACATACCGTTTGGTATTGTTCGGTTTTCCGGGACTGGCGCAGCTTGTGGCGGCGATGTACCAGTCTGCGGCGTTGTTCCTGTCGGCGGCAGCCTCGTCACGGCAGATAGAACGGGTGACGGTGGTGTTCCGGCTCAGAACGGCGTCGGCGGGACTGGGAGCGCCGCCGTCCGCCGCGGCCCACGCGCCGGCCTCCCCCAGAAGCTGCGCAGCCTGGGCCATTTTTTCATCCTGCCATACAGAGCCGGCGGCGGACTCGCTGAAAATAATGGCGTCGATGATACGGCCGTCCTGATCGGTGAAGAAAACAGCCCCGGCTTTTTTGGATAGCAGTTTCTTAGATTCGGGTATCCAGAAGTCCCGGGCATCCGGCTGGGCTTCGTTTTCCTTGGTGTAGGGGGTGGCTCCCGTATCGTTGCCGGTTTCGTTGACCACTGCGGGGTCCAGTGTCCGCAGGTGTACCACCACATATTCGCCGGCCTTCACGGCGGCTGGGGGAAACTCGAAAAGGGGCGTATCCAGGCCGCTTGCGGCGATGAACATGCGTAAAGCCCCCAGGTTTCCGGCGGTCAGCATCTTGAGTTCTACGAATTCCACTCTGGGTTTGGAGTATTCGGTGCGGACTTCGGTGATGATAAACGAAGGGAAGTTTTCGTTCCGGGTTCTAAAGGGAACCAGTACGTTCAAGGTGTTGCCCCGCTGGTCCTCAACCAGAATATCCGCCATGATCCGTTCGCCTCCGGGCAGCGGGTCTTGCAGCGTGACCATAACGGCGTCTCCATCCCGAATCTCGTCGATTTCCTGAGGAGGATCGAAGATCAGGGATGATACGGTCACGGGCAGGGAAAACTGAAACGCGATTTCCCGGGAAGAAACCGCTTTGCAGCCAATAAAAACCGGCGACTCCGCGCTGACACTCAGGATTTGCTGCAGAGCTGATTCGGTGGAACAGGAGCAGGCGGAATTGATAAGCGACGGCAGGGCGATGCCCCACAAGAGAAACCTCAGTCTATTCTTCATAATAGCCTCCATACTCTTTATGGATCGTTTCTGCAGGACGCTTCTATTTTTTGGGAAAAATTCGGTATAATTTAAAAATATGGATGAAATTTCGATAAAAAAGCTGATCCTTGCCGCCCCTCTCGCGTACCGGAAGGATGATTCTCTGCAATTCCCGGTCTGCGATACGGTCCGGGGCGAAGTCTTGTTCCGTATGGCCCTGGATCCTTCCCAAAGCCGCAGCATAGAGCCGGACCGGAGGGCCTTCCCAGGCCGCCTTGTGGCAGCCGGAGTCGCCGCGGACCCTAGGGAAGCGGAGGCCCGGTTGTCCCCGGGCGGTCCGGGGCTGCTTGAATTACCAGCCGGGACCTACTTCTTTGCCCAGATTCGGGAAGCGCCGGACATGGAAACGTTAATCGATATGATCATTGAGGCGCAGCAGGAAGGACTGTGGGAAAGATACTCTTTGGATGATAGTCTTTATATCAGGCGTCTCTTAGAGGACGGCCAAAGGATTACCCAGATTTTTCGTCCGGTTAGGAATCCGCAGATTTTTGGGTAAAAAAAGGCGCTGCCCCTCAGGGTAAAGCGCCTTAATCCTTTTAGAACTTGAGGGTTTCCACCATGTAACGGACATCCTGCCCGCCGCTGTCCCCCTGCTTCCACATTTCAATCACAAAAACAATGGAGTTATTCTTGGGAGGAACTATGACCTTCCGAATATGGTAAGACGTAATGAGGGGCCGTTTTACCTGGGGATTCCCCACAGAGTAGCTTTTTTTTAAGCCGTCCCGGGCGGTTCGTTCCATAATGATGGAAAACGAAGAGGTCAGGGCAGCGCCGGAGCCTTCTGTCGTAGGAATTAAGGACGCCTTGTAGGAAACGCCTTGTTCAAAGTCCCGAAATTCAATGGATTCTCCCCTGTTAGTCGGCGCTTTTTCATCCGTCGCAATATAGAGGACTTGGCCCTGGAGAAGGAAGTTAATGCCATACCGCTCCGTCAAAGCGGCGTTCCGGCTTATGAGCCGGTACAAGGCTCCTGAACCATCCTGACCTGCCGTTGCGGGAGAATCATGGGTGTAGGAAATCCGGCCTCCAGACACAAAGTCATTCTTCAACACATCTACCAGATAAATATCCGCCCAGGGACGAAGCGTTTTTGTCTGAATACCGTATTGGCCGAATAGATAGGTCTTACCGTCGGGAGAAAACCCAAGGTCTGCAAACGTAGCAATATCTCCAGCCCAGAGGCAGGCGGCGCACACAGTAATCAATACTATGATACCAAAATACCTTTTTTCAAACATTAGAATTACCTCTCTAATATTATCGGACTTATTGAATAGGTCTTAAGAGTCTGATTAGGCTGAAAGGGATTTTTTTGGTAAAATTTTACACCCGTCTTCCGGCGGCGGATACCCAAATTTCACTTTTTATCGAATTTCATCGAAGCGCCGTGCAGAATGGAACCATACTATCGTATCAGGAGGACTGAGCATGAAACATCCCTTTTTGCCTAAGGCTTTAAAAACGGCGGCGCTGATCCTGGCAGCGGCCGTTTTGTGGACTTGCGCCGGATTTAAGGCCGCCGCCGGCATTCCGCAGTATTATCCCGGCATATACGAAGGCTCAGGCCAGGGTTTTCGGGGACCGGTTTACCTTTTGGTCCGTATTAACGCCGCCGGTATCGAGGCTATCGAAATCCTGGAGCATGAGGATGACGAACAGATAGGCGGCGCGGCAATGGAAGAACTCCTGGCCCTGGTTCTGGACGGCGGCCTTCAGGATGCTGATG
>JAISOQ010000276.1 GCA_031275515.1 Treponema sp.
TCGCTGTTTTTTGACACCTTCTGGCGGCCATTGGAAAGCATATCGTCTTTAAGGCCGTCCTCGTCATGTATCCAGCGGTTGATAATATATTCGGGTATCCATGAGGAATGGGGGGTAAAGTCGGCGTCCTCGATGGGGACCCACCCCGCCGCCTTCTCAAGTTCCGCCTTGCCGTATAAAAGTTTTTCTTTTTTCTTTTCATCGGCTATGGTTTCGGCGGCGGCGTCAATGGCGTCGATCTTATCCCAGGCGTTCCCGGAGATAAAATCTTCCCGGAGTTGAAATGTAGTATCCAGGGCGAGGAAAATATCGGGGTTCCGGTACATTTCGGCGATAAGCTCCGCGCCGTTATCGGGGAAATGTTTAAGAATGCTTTCCTCGCTGGTTTCCCGCATTTCTGCCTGGAGGGTTTGGAGGGCGTGAACCGCCTCGTTATGCCCGTTGACCAGTTTTCCATTCTTATCATAGAGGTTGGGGACGTTGAGTATGTCCGCCTCGGGGGTAATAGCGCCTTCAAAAATGCCGGACACGGAGGGATTTCTCTTTATGAACCGGAGTAATTGCGTGTCCGCCGGGGGATAGGACCCGAACTGGCTTCTATAAAAGTAAAGAGATTCTCTGGCCGCGTTCTGATATAAAACCGCCGCTTTTCCTTCCCGCATCATGGAACGGATAGACTTCATTTCATTGGCGATGGTTTTTACCAGTTCAAGGCGTTTGGCTAAGGGGCGGTCGTTTTTAACCGCCAGTGACCAGACGTTGCCTTCCGAAAGGATGTAAACGGCGGCCTCCAGAGTCTTTATCATGCCGGGAGTCAGCCGCTTTTCCTGTAAGGCGGCCACTTCGCTTTCATCAGGGCGCAGGAAGTCTTTTGTTTCCTGTTGTTCAGGCAGGGGGAATTGTTCCCGCGCCGCCTCGTATTCGGCGTCAAAAGGTTTTTCGGGGATAAAGGCTTCGAGTATTGCCTCGATGTCCTCGGCCCTCGCTGATCCCTTTACCTCGTCGCTTCCCCATTGGCCGGTGCCTTTGCTGACTTCTCCCATGATATGGCCTGGGTGTTTTCCGAAATAATCAGACTCCGTGTCAGCCCATTGCGCGAAAACCGTTGTTTTGAATTCCTCAAGGGGCGCCGCGGAAAGCCGCTGCTCTATATCGGCGGGGTGTTTCTTAAAGAGGAGAATATCCGGCTGTATCGAAGTATTGGCATGGTAAAAAGAATTGTCATTGAGTTTGACCGCGCCTAAAAACTGGCCCTTCCGGGCGGCCTGATAGCGCCATTCCTCATTGGTCTTATTCGCCAGGACCCCCGGATGGACGATGAGGGCCATGGTCCCGCCGGGGACCAGATTGTCCAGGGACCGGGCGATAAAATACTTGTCCAGGGATTTTTCTTCCCGCATATCCAGGAATGCGGTTTGCAGCGTCCGGTCGCCGAAGGGGACGTTGCCGACAATATGGTCGAATTGTTCCTCATGCCCGATTTTGGCAAGGTTAAAGGCTTCAAAGCTGGTATTGTTGATCTTTACGTCCGGGTGTAATTTGGCGGCTACCGCCGCGGAGCGGGGATCAAGCTCCACTCCGTAGAGTTCCACGCCTTTCGGGGCGGTCTCGAAAAAGACGCCGGTTCCGCAGGAAGGTTCAAGGATTTTAGCGTTGTGGCGGATAGGCTGGGCTTTATGGAGCAGTTGCCAGGTCATGCGGGCGAGCGGGGGGGAGGTATAGTAATCGTAGAGGACGCCCCGTTCCCCTTCGGCCTGTATCCCTCCCCAGCCGGAATAGGAACGCAGTGTATTCCATTCTACTTCGGTAAGGCTGTCGGAGGGTTTATCCAGCAGGAGCAGGGCATTATTGTTAATGCCGTATCTTCCGGTTTGGTTAAGGCGCAAGCCGTAGTCTATCCATGCGCCATAGTTTCTAAACGGCGTTTCTTCTTCGAGGGAAACAAAAGGTTCCTGGATGGGGGCCGCCGTTGCCGGTAACGGTTTGGGCGCTGGGGCAACAGCCGCCGCCCCGGCAAAATCGTCAAAGTCAAAATCGAGTTCCGGCTGTGCCGCGTTAGCTGCCATGTCCCCTTATTCCTCCCCGCCTTTAGGATCAGCGCCCCAGATAAAAGCCTTCATCGTTATGATTTCGTACTCCTTAATGGGGAAATATCGGGATAGGCATAGTTATCCCGGTGTATTGATAGAATTTTGATGGAAGCGCGGGGATTGAAGTTAAGGAACGTCATGTTCCCGTCCGCCTCATCCATTATCCCTGAAATACCCAGGGCGGAAAAATACGCCGGTACTATTTCCGGTTCTTTGCGCGTTGCTTTTTCTTTTACAAAACTGATGAGCGTTTCACCGGAGGCAAGGGCAAGCAGGGTATTCCGTTTTTCATGGAAGAAGGCCAGGGTTTCCTCGGCGGAGAGTACCCCCGCTTCCTCCTGCCTCCTGTCTTTGAGATAACAGGATAACTGCCATCTGAAAACGGTGAGTTCTTCGGCGAAAAGCATTGACAATGATTTTTCCGACAAGAGGCTGTGGAGAACCGGGAAGGGTTGTTCCGCTACGGGTTTGGACCGGTATAAAAAAGTATCGGCTGCCGGGATTTCGGCGGCGTACCATTGTTTCCCGGCAATCATGCCATTCCGCCGTACCGAATGGCTCCGCGCGGTTTCCTCATCGGAATAAACCGTTACCCCCGGCAGCGGCTTTTTCTCTGTCGCAAAAAGATCGCATGACGATAGAAAGGCTGTCCGCGGTTTTTCAAAAGAGAAGATCATAACTGTATGCCCCCGTTCTTCTGTTCCGGTGAACCGGACTTTTCGCGGATAACTGATTTGCCTGTCCCCGTAAAAAGCCTCATAGCTGCCGGGGGAAGGCGCATGGTGTTTTCCTGGAGTGAAGCAGACAACACCTCCGCCGTCATGTGGGCGTTGAACATGGTCCGCGCTGTTTTCCGTATAGCGCCGATAAGATCCCGCATTGAACGGTAAAGCTCCTCGGGAAGTTTGCCGTTATTCCAGTCTATGCCCCGCTTGCCGGTATTCTGGACGCTCCGGTAATTAAGCATGACATTGAATAATTCTTTTTGACTTTTCCCCAGGCCGCTTGATGCGGCGGCGTAGTATTTCTGTCCGATGGGGAAACCCGCCGTTCCGGGGGTGGTGTTGTCCCGCATTGCCTTCTGCCGCGATTGGCGGAGTTCGGTATCCGAAAGCCCGCTGTCGTAATTGTGCAGGGCAAAAAGGACGTTCCGGGCCATAAGGCGGCGGCGTTTCCGGGTTTCTTCATCCCCCCATGCCTCCTGTTTTTCCGGGGAACCTTCAAAGGCATAAGAAGCAAGGCGGTTAAGGCTCTTGCCGGTGCATTGGTCGATAAGGTACACGGTCTGGGCCTCTACCGGCGTTTCCGGGCGGCTTGCGATATGGGCGAACCAGAGTACCGGATCGGGATCGAAGGGGCCGTCTGCTTCCGGCTTCCGCAGTTGGAGGCCCAGGAATTCCGCGTCCGCCCCGAATACCCAGGCAGTCCGCTCGACGCTGATAGAGGCCGCCTTGAGTTCTATCGTTTGGGTGTTGATGTCGTTGCAATGGGTATTGCGGACAATATCGGTGTTAGGCGGCAGGGGCGTTTCCCGCGCATAGGGTACGGTACGGATCCGGCAGCTTGTTTCAAGCAGGGTCTGTAATTCCGTAAGCCATTGCGCGGGGGAATAGGGTTTGAGGGCTTTCATGACTGATGAAACTTTCATAGGGCGGTTCCTTCCGGTGAAATTGTATAAAGGCCGCAGATACCGCAGCC
>JAISOQ010000245.1 GCA_031275515.1 Treponema sp.
CCGACAGTTGGAGCTTTATCTTGAGACTTTCATCTTTTTCGTCATCAAAACCCGGAATTATATCATTATTAGTCATGATGCTCCCTTTAACAAAATCCATAACCCCCAAAGCCAAGGCGCCGGATAACTATAGGAAATAAACTATGAAAACAAAATTCATAAGACAATTTCTTTGTATATATTATAATTTTCATGCGTCTTTGTCAAACTGTTTATGGCGATGACCGGCAATTTTATATTTAGCACTAAATATGGGAAAAAGGCCTTGAATTTGCCTAAAAAACCCATATACAGCGGGGCTGTTTCAAAACTATCATCAGCAAGTTAGGGAGGGGGCAGCCGCCCCCTACGGGCGCATCACGGATGCGCCCTACCCCCACTACGGGGGCTCCGCCCCCGTAACGCCCCCGCCGGGAGGCCTTAGGCCCCCCGGACCCCCCAAAGTTTTGGAACAGCCGCAAGTGAGTCTATAATTTTTTTAGGGAGTTTTGACAGATGGGAAAAACAATACGACTGACCATGAGTCAGGCCGCCCTCCGGTTTCTGGACAACCAGTACATCGAAGTTGACGGAAAAGAAATCAAATTCGTCCACGGGGTCTTTGGGATTTTTGGCCACGGCGTGGTCGTCGGGCTGGGAGAAGCCCTGGCCGCCGGGGATACTTCCCTCAGGTTTTACCAGGCCAAAAACGAGCAGGGCGCGGGTCACGCCGCCATAGGCTTTGCCAAACAGAACAACCGCCGGCAAATAATGGCGGTATGCAGTTCCATAGGTCCCGGCGCCCTCAACATGGTTACCGCCGCGGGAACCGCCACGGCGAACCACATACCGGCGCTCTTTCTGCCGTCGGATACCTTTGCCTGCCGGCAGCCCGATCCGGTGCTCCAGCAGATCGAAATACCTGCGGATTATTCCAACACCGCAAGCGACGCCTTCCGGGCGGTGAGCCGCTATTGGGACAGGGTCCAGAGGCCGGAACAGCTCATGACCGCCTTCATCAACGCCTTCCGGGTGCTTACGGACCCGGCGGAGACCGGCGCGGTAACCGTATCGCTGCCCCAGGATGTCCAGGGTGAAGCCTATGACTACCCCGAAGAATTCCTGGCCAAACGGGTCCACCACATAGAACGGCGCATCCCCACAAAGGGCCAAATAGAGCGGGCTTTGGCCATGATCAAGGCGGCCAAAAAGCCCCTGGTCATCTGCGGCGGCGGCGTGCGGTATTCAGACGCCGGAGCCGCCCTGGAGCAATTCTGCGCCGCCGGAAAAATCCCCTTCGCCGAAACCCAGGGGGGCAAGGGGACGATCCTCTGGGACAACCCCTACAACCTTTCCGGCATAGGGGTTACCGGCAGCCTGGGGGCGAACAAACTCGCCAAGGAAGCGGACCTCATCATCGCCGCGGGGACCAGGCTTGGGGACTTTACCACCTGTTCCAAATGGCTCTTCCAAAACCCCGCCTGCCGCATCCTGGGGATCAACGCGGCCTCCTTCGACGCTTACAAGATGAACGGGGAACCTGTCATCGCCGACGCCAAACTCACCCTGGAAGCCCTTACCCAGGCTCTCGGCGGCTATACCTCAAGCTGGGGAGGGAAGATACAGGAAGCCCGGGATGAATGGAAGGCCGAGGTTGACCGTCTCTACAGCGAAGACTGCCCCCCCGGCGCGGACGGCAGGCCCCTGCTTTCCCAGGCCCGGGTTCTGGGGGAACTCAACGAGCGCCTGCTCCCCAAAGACGCCGTCACTGTCTCGGGATCGGGTTCCATCCCCAGCGATATGCAGCGGGTCTGGCGCACCAGGACGCCCGGCGTTTACCACATGGAATACGCCTTCTCCTGCATGGGCTACGAAGTGGCCGCCGCCCTGGGCGTCAAGATCGCCTGCCCCGGTAAAGAGGTTGTGGCCATCATAGGCGACGGCGCGTATACCATGCTTCACACGGAATTGCTGACGGCGGTTCAGGAAGGAAAGAAGATCATCCTAGTGGTCCTAGACAACGCGGGTTTCCACTGCATAGACAATTTACAAAACAGCCAGGGCATAACCCATTTCGGCAACGAGTGGAAGACCAGGGATGAAAAGTCCGGCCTTTTGGCGGGCGCTTCCGTTCAGGTTGACTACGCCAAAAACGGCGAAAGCTGGGGCGCTTTGGGCCTCCGCGCCCGGACCCCGGAAGAACTGGCCGCCGCGGTAAAGGAAGCCCTGGCCTCCGCCAGATCTGTGGTCATCGACGTCAAGGTTGGGGCGAAAACTATGACCGGGGGGTATGAAAGCTGGTGGCGGGTCGGCACAGCCCAGGTGTCGAAGAACCCGGATGTCGAAAAAGCGGCCCGGGCCATGACGGAGGAAACCGCCAGGGCGCGGAAGTTTTAAGAAGCGGACGGATATTTGGCAGGCGGCGGGCAGAACCGTTCTTTCCTGCCGCCAATCACCGCCCGGCGGAAATAAACTCTTTAGGAGAAGAACATGAGTGATATAAAATTAGCGATTGCCCCCATAGGGTGGACCAATGACGATCTTCCTGAACTGGGGGGAGAGATTCCTTTTGAACAGTGCGTCAGCGAAATGGCCCTGGCGGGATTCGCCGGGAGCGAAGTGGGAAACAAGTACCCCAAGGATCCGGCTGTTCTCAACAAGGCATTAAAGCTCCGGGGGCTCACCATCTGCAACGCCTGGTTCAGCGCCTTCCTGACCACCCGGCCCTACGAAGAGGTGGAGGCGGCTTTCATCAAGCGCCGGGACTTCCTTTACGAAACGGGCGCCAGGGTCATAGGCGCTGCGGAACAGGGACATTCCATTCAGGGGCTGGACTGCCCGGTCCTTGAGGCCAAGCCGGTTTTTTCCGGCGAGGAATGGAAGCGGCTCTGCGAAGGGCTCAATAAGCTGGGGAAGAAGGCCGCCGAAAAGGGGATGAAGCTCACCTACCATCACCACATGGGGACCGGGGTCCAGACCGCCGCGGAAATAGACCGGCTTATGGAAAACACCGATCCCGCCCTGCTTGGCCTCCTCTACGATACGGGGCACCTGGTGTTCTCCGGGGAGGATCACCTGGCGGCGCTGAATAAGTGGATAGGCCGTATCGGCCACGTCCACCTCAAGGACATGCGGGCCCCGATACGGGAAAAGGCGAAAAACGAAAAATGGTCGTTCCTCCAGGCGGTCAAGGCCGGGGTCTTTACCGTTCCCGGCGACGGAAACGTAGATTTTGTACCGGTTTTCGACGCCCTTAAAAAAAGCGGGTACAAAGGCTGGTGGGTGGTGGAAGCCGAGCAGGACCCGGCCAGGGCGAATCCCCTGGAATACGCCGTCAAAGCCCGGGCCTACATCCGGGACAAAGCCGGCATTTAAGGGGAGGGACCGCATGAGATTCGGTATTAATACCCTGGATGACCTGGACGTAAAAGACAAGACCGTCCTCTGTAGAATCGACATTAACCAGCCGGTAGACCGGGCGGCAGGGACCCTCAAGGACACCACCCGGATTGAAGCGTGCATCCCTACGATCAGGGAGTTGAGCGAAAAGGGGGCGAAACTGGCGCTTATGGCCCACCAGGGGAGCGACATCGAGTACAAAAACTTCTACACCACGGAACCCCACGCGAAAGCGCTGTCCAAACTCCTGGGAAAGGAAGTCCGTTTCATCGACGATGTCTGCGGCCCTGCGGCCAGGGAAGCCGTCAAGTCCCTCAAGGCCGGAGACATCCTTCTTCTGGACAATGTTCGTTTTATGTCGGAGGAGCAGACCCTCTTTGAAACCAAACTCCTCCTTTCCCATGAAGAACAGGCCAAGACGCTGCTGGTACGCAAACTCGCCCCCTTAGCCGACCTCTACGTCTGCGACGCCTTTGCCGCAGCCCACCGGGATCAGCCCAGCCTCTGCGCCTTTGAACAGCTCCTTCCCAGCGCTATGGGCCGCCTCTTTGAGGAGGAGTTCTGCGTCATCTCGGGGCTCATGGAAAAGCCCGAACGGCCCTGCGTCTTTGTCCTGGGAGGCGCGAAGATCAGCGACGCCTTCCTTATGATGAGCGCCGTCCTGGGCAGCGGCGCGGCGGACAAGGCGCTTACCGGCGGGCTGGCAGGAGAAGTGCTCCTCTGGGCCGATGGTAAGGACATAGGGGAACCGGCCCGGGCCTTCATCAAGAAGGAAGGCTACGGGGACCTGGTAGAAACCGCCAAAGAACTTCTGGCAAAGTACCGGGACAGGATTGTTATGCCCCAAGGTTTTGCCGCGGTCATTGACGGCAGGCGGATAGAATACCCCCTGGGGCAGCTCCCTCCCGGCGTCATGATCCTTGACATCAGCGCCGCCGCAGCGGAACAGTACCAGAAGATCATCCGTTCCGCCAAAACGGTTTTCGTCAACGGCCCTATGGGGGTCTTTGAGCAGGAACCCTCGGAGAAAGGCACCAAAATGGTATGGGACGCTCTGGGGGATACCCCCGCGTATACGGTAATAGGCGGCGGCGACAGCATTACCGCCGCTAAAAAGTACGGAAAAACAAAAGACATTAATTACATCTGTACCGGCGGGGGCGCGTTGATTCGTTTTCTCACCGGGGAAGAACTGCCGGTGGTTAAAGCCCTCCGGCGGGGATCGAAAATTCAACAGAAGTAAGAGGAGAAACAAACATGGTAAAAGTTGGAGTAGCGGGTTACGGGGTAATAGGGCAGCGCCTGGCGGACGGCGTGGCCTTACAGAAGGACATGGAACTTGTGGGTATCGCGGACCTTGCCCCTACCCTCTCGATCCGGGCGCTCAGGGAAAAAGGGATGCCCTACGATCTCTATCTGGTCGAAGGGGCGGACAAGGCGCAGTTTGACGCCGCAGGAATTCCCTATAAAGGCAGCTTTCATGACCTCATCGGGAAAGTAGATGTGATGCTTGATTCTTCCCCCGGCGGCGTCGGGGCCAAAAACAAGGAACTCTACGAAAAGGCCGGAGTTAAAGCCATTTTCCAGGGGGGCGAAAAAAATTCCGTGGCGGACGTTTTCTTTCACGGATATGCCAACTACGAGAAGGGCCTGGGAGCGAATTACCTCAAGCTCACAAGCTGCAACACCACCGGCCTTATCCGGTCGGTAGACTGCCTGGACCGGGCCTATGGGGTTGACCGGGTAGCCATCACCATCATACGCCGCGCAGCCGATCCCGGCGACTACCACCGGGGCCTCACCAACGCCCTGCAAATGGACAAGGCCCCTTCCCATCAGGCCCTGGACCTTATGACCATCATGCCCCATGTGGAAGCGACGGGTATCCTGGTGCATACCCCGGTTACCCACGGCCATATCATTACCGTGGTCGCCCACGGCAAAAACGGAAAGAAGATCACCCGGGACATGGCCCTGGAAGCCTTCAAGACCCACGACCGGATCCGGGTGGTACGCCTGGCGGATGGGTTCCTCGGCAACGCCTCTTTCTTCCGGTATGCCCGGGACCTGGGGAATCCCCGGGGCGATATGTACGAAATCGGCCTTTGGGAAGACAGCATTGTTGAAAGCGGCGATAATATCATGTATGCTATTAACATACCCCAGGAATCGGTGACCATTCCGGAAACTATGGACGGCATAAGGGCGGCCATGAAGATGCAGAGTGATTCCAGGAGCGCCACCGGGGAAACCAACAAGTACCTGGGCCTGGGGAAATGGAAAAAGTAAGAGGAAAAACGTATGAAAATCGATCCTGCCTTGAAAAATCTTGAGAGGCTTTTCCCCGGAGATTTTACCGGGGATG
This sequence comes from Treponema sp., assembly GCA_031275515.1. Taxonomy (GTDB): domain Bacteria; phylum Spirochaetota; class Spirochaetia; order Treponematales; family Breznakiellaceae; genus JAIRLK01. The sequence goes on from JAISOQ010000245.1 coordinate 5,744, forward strand.
AGAAGGCCCGGGCCCAGACCCTGTTCCTGAAGAACCTTTCCGCCGAAGCGCATAAGTTCTACGGCGGAAAAATGCAGACCCTGCCCAAGTGCGGCCTCTACGGCCTCAACTGGTTTAACGTATGGTACACTCCGGGAGTGTCCCGGATCTCCACCGCTATCCGGGATGACAACGATACTTCCTTTGCCCTCTCCAACCGGGGCAACCTGGTGGCGGTAGTCTCCGACTCCACCCGCGTTCTGGGCGACGGCGACTGCACGCCTCCCGGCGGCCTGGGCGTCATGGAAGGCAAGGCCATGATCATGAAGTACCTGGGCGGCGTTGACGCGGTGGCCCTGTGCGTGGATTCCAAAGGCCCGGACGGGAAGAACGACCCCGGTAAGCTCATTGATTTTGTGAAGATGGCCCAGCACTCCTTCGGCGCGGTGAACCTGGAAGACATCAGCCAGCCCAACTGTTTCAGGGTGCTGGATGAACTGCGGGAAGCCTGCGATATTCCGGTCTGGCACGACGACGCCCAGGGAACCGCCTGCGTCACCCTGGCGGGGCTTATCAACGCCCTGAAACTGGCGGGCAAAAAGCTGAAGGACGCCAGAATCGTGCTGCTGGGGGCCGGCGCTTCCAACACCACCATTGCCCGGCTCATCCTGACCGACGGCGGCGAGCCCGCAAAGATGGTCGTTTTTGACACCAAGGGCAGCCTCCATTTGGGCAGGGAGGACATCAAAAAGGACAAGCGGAACTACCGGAAGTGGGAACTCTGCGAAAAGACCAATCCCGGCAGAATCGCCGCTATAGAAGAAGCCATGAAAGGAGCGGACGTACTTATCGCCCTGTCTACCCCCGGTCCCGATACGGTAAAACGCGAATGGATCCGGTCTATGGCCCCCAAATCCATCGTCTTTGTATGCGCCAACCCGGTACCGGAGATATGGCCCTATGCCGCCAGGGAAGAAGGCGCCTACATCGTCGCCACCGGCCGGGGGGATTTCCCCAACCAGGTGAACAACTCGATCTGCTTCCCCGGCATCCTCAAGGGCGCTCTCCTGGTCCGGGCGCGGAAGATCACCGACGGCATGGCTATCCGCTGCGCCCACTCCATCGCGGAGTTTTCCGGGAAGCGGGGCATTTCCACAGACAACATCATCGCTACGATGGAAGAGAGCGATGTCTTTGCCCAGGAAGCCGCGGATGTGGCCCAGCAGGCGATCACAGAAGGGGTTGCCCGCATCGCCCTTTCCTGGGAGGAGATCTACAACCGCGCCAAAGCGGACATCACCGCCGCCCGTACCCTGATTGAAGACATGAAGAAGCTGGGGCATATCAAGGAGCCTCCGTCGGAAATGCTGGAAGCCGCCCTTAAAGCGGCGATTGAATCGGTAAAAAAGTAACAACGAAAAACAACCGCGGATTTTACAGGCGTGAATCTTACAATCGCATTATTGAGGCTGTCCCAAAACTTCAATTTTAGGACAGCCTCTATTATCAATACTTTTGATTTCACCTCTGGAACCGGCGGTTAAACTGTATAAGGAGCAACACCGTTCATGAGGATAGAACTTCCCTACCTTAACAAAACTTTTCCTCTGGAATTTCCCGATGAATACCTCTTGTCCGTGGCGGAACCCAATGAGTTCAAAGCCCGGGGAACGCCGAAAGAGATGCTGGCCGAAGCCCTGGCCCATCCTTACGGCCCGGGAGGCCGTATCAACGAGACGCCGGAGCGGAACGGGCAATGTCTTGAGGAATTCCTCAGGGGAGGGAAAAGGGTTTTGATCATCGTCAACGACGCCACCCGTCCCACTCCCACCGCAGCTATCCTGGAGGGCCTGCTTCCGGCGTTGGAGCAGGCGGGCATTGGGGGGGGAAATCTGACCATCCTGGTTGCCGCCGGAGCGCACCGGCCCCCTACCGGGAATGAGTTCCGCCAAATTCTGGGCGATCTCTACGGCAAACTGCGGGAACAATGCGTCCACCACGACGCACGGAAAGAGGGGGAAATGGTGAATCTGGGAACCACCCGGAACGGCACACCCATAGAACTCAACAGGCGGCTCTTTGAGGCGGACCGCATTATCGCTACCGGCAGCGTAGAGCCCCATTATTTTGCGGGTTTTACCGGCGGCAGAAAGGCTTTTCTTCCGGGCGTAGCCTCCTACAAGACCATAGAAGCAAACCACAGGCAGGCCCTGTCCCCGGCGGCCCACTCCCTGGCCCTGGAAGGAAACCCCGTTCACGAGGACATGATGGACGCCCTGCCCCTGATCAAAGCCCCCATCTTTTCCGTCATGACCGTCCTGGACAAGGGGCAGAGGGTTGCCGCGGTTACCGCCGGGGACCTTTTGACATCCTTCTATGCCGCAGTGAAAACCGCCCGGCAGATTTTCTGCGTACCCGTACCGTCCCCGGCGGACATCGTGGTGTCAGTGGCAAAATTCCCCATGGACATAGACCTCTATCAGTCCCAAAAAGCCATAGATAACGGCGCCATTGCCCTGAAAGATGGGGGCGAGCTCATCCTGGTTTCCTCCTGCCGTGACGGCATAGGCGACGAAGCCTATGCCCATCTCCTTGCCCAGGCCTCAAATCCGGAAGACGCCATAGCGCGCATCAAGGCCAGCTATAAACTGGGCTACCACAAGGCGGCTAAGATGGCGGCGGTCTCCAGCCGGGCCAGGGTTACGGCAGTAACGGAACTGCCGGTCGAATGGCTCGCAAGCATGTTCATCGAAAGCGCCGCCTCTCCTCAGGAAGCCCTGGACAAAGCCCTGGAGAATGTGAAGGCCCGGGGGATAGCGAAGCCCGCAATACTCATACTGCCCGACGGGTGCGTTACGGTGCCGG
>JAISOQ010000278.1 GCA_031275515.1 Treponema sp.
TATGCCCTGGCCTTTGCCGCAGGAGCCATGATCTTCGTGGTTGCCGAAGAACTCATCCCCGAAGCCTACCGGGAGGGGAACGATCATATTGCCACTACCGGCCTTATGCTGGGATTTGCGATTATGATGGCAATGGATGTGGGCTTGGGATAAGCAAAACCCGGCCATGTTCCCGGTCCCCGGCGCAATCCGAAGGCTTAGTACAATCAAGAGAGGCTGTCCCAAAATGTCAGTTTTGAGACAGCCTCAAGGTACTAGGCTTAAACCATGACTGCGATTTATAGTAAATAAAGAAGGTTATTCGGCAGCCAGCCGGGTTGCCGAATAAGTCTAATCTGTAAGAGTCTGTCCTAAAACCATGCGCATTAGCGTACAGCCTTGGGAAAGCCTCATAAGATAAGGAGTATACATGAAATTGATATTTCTTGGGCCGCCTGGCGCGGGTAAAGGCACCTTAGCGGCCAGAGCGGTCGAAATTTTAAGCATACCTCACATCAGCACGGGGGTTATTTTCCGTTCCGCTATTGCGGCCCAGAGCCCCCTGGGGATCAAGGTTAAGGCCATCATCGATGCGGGAAAACTTGTGGATGATGAAACCACTATAGCGCTGGTAAAGGAACGCCTCGCCCAGGATGATGTTAAAACAGGTTATATTCTGGACGGCTTTCCCCGGACCATTCCCCAGGCCGAGGCTCTGGCAGCCTTCTCCGAAGTGGATACGGTGGTCAATTTCGATATTCCTGATTCAATCGTTTTGGAACGTTTAGGGGGCCGCCGGGTTTGCCGGGAATGCGGACGCAACTTCCATGTGGTTTTCAACAACCCGAAAAAAGAAGGGCTGTGCGATTACTGCGGAGGCGAGGTCTACACCCGTGACGATGACAGGCCGGAAGCGATTCAAAAGCGGCTGGAAGTATACCGCGCCCAAACCGCCCCGCTCATTGATTTCTACCGGAACAAGGGGATCCTGGTTGACGTAGATGCCCGGCCGCCGGTAGAGGAAGTTGTGGAGAATTTCAAGAAAGCCCTGGGCAGGGGCTAAAGGCCGCTCACGATTTTATCCGGTCTTAGATGCCGCCGCTTCCTGTAATGGCTTTGGACGCTGACCGTTCCTCCGGATGTTCCTCAAAGTAGGCTGAAAGAATTCTTTCCATCCCGGCAAGACCGGTTTCCCGGCCCAAAAGGGTCTTTACATAGTTCCCCCAAATCAGGTTATCGCAGAAGCAGCCAAAGAACCGGCGGGCCCGGCTTAGGTGGAACTCAGGCGGCTGATGCCGGGACAGGAGTTCCAAAAAACGGAGGGCGGTTTCCTCAAGGTTGATCTCCGGCAGTTCGGACGTCCGTTCCTTTTCCATAGCCCGGGCCTGTGCGAAAACCCAAGGGGCGCGGACGGCGAGGCGGCCTATCATCACCCCATCGCAGTCCCCGGCCGCCCTGCGGAGGAGGCCGGCGGCGTCGGTTATGTCGCCGTTACCCGCCACAGGAATGTGCAGGCTCTGTCTGAGGGCGCCGACGAAGTCCCAGCGGGCGGTACGGCGGAATTTTTCCCGGGCAGTGCGGGGATGCAGGGTGATAAAATCCACCCCCTCGTCCTCAAGGCGGCGGCAAAACTTTACAAGGTAGTCTATATCCGCCTCCATGCCCAGGCGGAGCTTTACGCTAAGGCGTTTCCGGGTCCGGGGCCGGACCAGGGCGATGAGGGCGGCGGCTTTATCAGGATCGGCCATCCAGCGGACGCCCGCGCCCAGGCGGACTATGGCCGGGGCGGCGCAGCCCATATTGAGGTCGATGCCGGCGCAGTCCTGCCTGTCCAGGAGGGCGGCGGCTGCCGCGATTTGGCGGGGATCGGCGCCAACAAGCTGGTAAACCACCCGGGAAGGACAGGGGCCGCCGTCAATGTAATAGGCCTCAAAGGGACCGCCGCCTATAAGAGCGCCGGCGCTGATCATTTCGGTAAAATATTCGTCACAGCCGCCGAAATTTTCGATCAATTCCCTAAGGGCCCGGTGACTCAATTCCGCCATAGGAGCTAGCAAAAAAGGCGCAGACATGTTATTATTATCGTATGATTTGAGCCGGTTTCAAATTCGGTTAGATTTGAAACTGACTCATTTTCAGGTTAATTTTTTCGAGTGCCGAACCGGGGCTTGACATGCAAAAATCTATATCATAGAGTTATAGGAGAGGAGCGTTCCGCATGATAGCAAAGAGTGATATAGCCAACGTTAATGATAAGCAGCCTGAAGGGTTAAAACCCGAAGGAACCGCTTATCGAGTTCTTGTGGTTGACGATTCCATGTTTATTGCTAAACAGTTGGGGCAGATTTTTACATCAGAAGGTTTTGAAGTTGCCGATACGGCGGCAGACGGAGCCCAGGGGGTGGAAAAATACAAAGAATTGTATCCAAACATTGACCTGGTCACTATGGATATTACGATGCCTGTAATGGACGGGGTTTCCGCATTGGAAAAAATCCTGGAATTTGACAAGGATGCGAAGATAATCATGGTGAGCGCTTTGGGGAAAGAGGATGTTGTTAAAAAGTCTCTTTTGATGGGCGCAAAAAGTTATATCGTAAAGCCTTTAGACCGGAAAAAGGTATTGGAACGAGTTGTTTCTGTCCTTAAACACTAGACGCTTATTTTTATCATCGCCTAAGGGAAATTAAGTCTATGAAAGCTCATGTCATAGCGGATGGGGTTTTTGGCCTTCATGCAGATATTCATACCACAGACCTTTTTGAGGGTATATGGCCTATTCCTAGCGGGGTTTCTTTAAATTCCTATATAGTGCGAGGAGAAAAGATTGCTCTTATCGATCTTGTCCGGGATTGGACTGATGCGACGGATCAGATCGAGAAAGAGCTTGCGTCTATAGGCATTGATTTCAGCACCCTGGATTACCTGATCCTGAATCATCTGGAACCGGATCATACCGGCTGGCTTCAAGAATTTCGAGCTAAAAACCCTAAAGCTGAAATAATCGCCACAGCCAAAGGTATAAACCTGGTAAAGTCTTTCTACAAAATTGATACCGGTTTGAGGGTGGTAAAAGACGGGGAAACCCTGGACCTAGGAGCCGGTAAAGTTCTTACCTTTGTGGAGACCCCCAACATTCACTGGCCGGAAACTATGGTAACGTGGGAAGACCGGGATGGCATTCTTTTTTCCTGCGATGCCTTCGGTTCTTTTGGCGCTTTGGGAACTTTTGATCGGACCCCGGGGAATCGTATTTTCGATGATGAATTCACCCCGGAAGAGCACGCCTTTTTTGAAGAAGAGACGCTCCGGTATTATGCCAATATCGTTTCGTCCTTTTCCGTTTTTGTGGAAAAGGCGGTGGAGAAACTGGCCGGTAAGGAAATCAAGTGCGTGGCCCCAAGTCACGGTATAATTTGGCGTAAAGAGCCCAAGAAAATAATTGAGCGTTACCTGAAATATGCCGCATACGCCAAAGGAAAAACGGAGAAGGAAATTTCCATCATTTGGGGGTCTATGTACGGTAACACCAAAAAGGGCCTTGATGCGGTTATCCGGGGCATTGAGCAGGAAGGGGTTCCCTATACCATACACCGGGTGCCGGATGAAAACGTCTCGTTTGTCCTGGCGGACGCCTATAAAAGCGCCGGTTTGGTTCTGGCCATGCCCACCTACGAATACGCTGTTTTCCCGCCTATGGCCTATGTGCTGGATATTTTTCGCCGTAAACACATAAACCATAAAACCGTCCTTCGTATCGGTTCCTGGGGCTGGGCTGGGGGCGCTAAAAAGGAATATGACGCCATCATCTCAAATTTCAAGTGGTCCCATCATGAGGCCGTGGAATGGGCAGGCTCTCCCAGCGCGGATGAACTCGCTCTTCTTGAAGAACGGGGCCGGGAGTTTGCCCGTGCGGTAAAGGCGTTGTAGTTTCAAAACGCTGGAAACGCCGGGCGGCGTTTGCCTTATCATTGCATAGATAGGAAAAAGAACCACAAAGCGCTCAAACAGACACGAACAGATTCGCCCCATGCTTGTTTATCGGGTTTGTTCGGGTGGTTCGTGTAATTGCAGACTAAAGTCTGGCGGACTAACGTCCACGTGCGTTTACTTTGGGGCAGGGTGCGGCGGACGGAACGGGGCTGGAACTCTTTGTCATACTGCGCGTTGGAATCAGCGCAGGCAAAAGGAAGCCTTCGGGCAGGAGACTTCTCCAGGAGCCAAAGGTTTACGGAGTTTTCACTGCAAATACCGGCTTTATCGCCTCCCGGTTGCCTTGGACCCCGCAGACGCCTAAAGCCGTTCTATTTCCTCAAGCGAAAGTCCAAAGCCAGCGGCAATAATGTCGGGTAAAACCCCCATCTGTTTCAGCCGCCGGGCGCCTTCCTGTTTTTCCTGCCGGGCCCTTTCCTGTTCCTGCCGGGCCGTCTTCTCCCGTTCCTGCTGTACCGCCTACCTCTTGTCCGCTAACACGCTCTCTACCAATGCGTCAAACATCGTCCTGTACTCCTTCCGCTCTATCAGATCGCGGTCACCGCCGCTATCTCCTCTCCTGGCGCTTCCAGCCGATCCAACAGCGCTGTTATCACATCTGTCATTAGACACTGTTCTTCAATTCGGAATATGAAAATCCCCTTAAGCAATCCAGCCGGCAGGTGAAAGGTGGTATACTGACAGGCGGTCCTTGGGAGGGGACTTGCCATGCTCAGGATAAACAAAGCCGATCAG
>JAISOQ010000291.1 GCA_031275515.1 Treponema sp.
CAGATCCCCTGACCCAGCGCAGTTTTGAGGGGGAATTCAGTTTCCACCACTTGACCCGCCCGGAGGGGGAGGCCCATCCTGTTTTCCGCAGTGATGATCCCCTGTTCCCGCCGGCATTCCTGGTTCATGCAGCCGAAGCAGGCGGCGGAAGCGTCTTGCAGGACGGTTACAAGGTCCCCGGCAACGGACAGGACCCGGCCAGTTTCTTTCACGGCGCGTCTTCCGAAGCGTCTTCGCCGCCCCCGCCGTTTTCCCCTCCCGCCGCCGCACCGGGGCTGCCGCTGGAAGGCGGTATGGGCATAGCGGGAACGCTCTGGCGGATACGGAGGATGGAAGCCGCCGTACCATCCGCCTTGAGGTCGAGGAGGACCCCCTGCAATTCGGGGGCATCGTAGGCTTCCCGTGTCCAGTCGGGGATGCCCGAAAGGTATTCCCGGATACGGCCTTCGATTTCGGAACCTCCAACGGAACTGGCGCTGCCGGTACGTCCGGCATCGGTGATCACGGCGGTTCCGCCGCTCAGGACGGTCTCATCAGCAGTCTGGACCCGGCCGTGGGAACCTATCACTGCGGAGCAGCGGCCATTGGCGGCGGCAAAGAGGGTGCGTTTTTCGGCGGTAGGCCCGGCATGGAAGTTGATGATGATATAAGGGGTTTCCTGGCGAAGCCGTTCCAGCAGAGGGGGGAGCCGGGCCGCGGGGCTGTCTCCGTGCATACGATTAAAACCGCTTTGGCCCAGGAGGACCGCCACCGCTATCTTTGCGTTCCCGGCCTTGTAAATGCGGGAACCATAGCCCGGAGCGGCAGCGTTCAGGTTATCCGGTCGTAATACATACGGAAGGCGGCCAAGGTTTTCGACTAAATCTTTTTTGTAGAAGCAACACTCGCCGGTGGTAAGGACATCGGCCCCCAGTTTACGCAGATAGGCCGCATGGTTCCGCCCCAGGCCGTTCCCCCCGGTAGCTCCATTGGCGCAGACAATGATAAACGAAGGCTCCCATCGCCGTTTCAGTTCAGGCAGCCCCTTTTTTAGGGCATGAATACCGGCTTTTCCGACAATTTCCGCTACATAGAGGATCTTCACGTTTTATCCGCTATTTATAAACCGCAGCCGGAACGATTGGTATAATTGGACCGGGGGGCCATCTTTGACAGGATACGGCTAAATTCGGAGGCAGCCCGGTAATCCTCCAACTCCCGGCAGGCGTCCCTCAGATTGTACATAGCGTCGTAGTACATAGGCGCCAGACGTATAGCTTCTTCAAAACAATGCCGCGCTTCCTCGTAACTCCCTTCCGCAAAGTAAAGAACTCCCAGATTGTTCCAGGTCTTGGGAGAGGCGTCTTCCCGAATCAACGCCGAATGATAACATTCTTCCGCCAGTTCAAACAGTTCCATTTCGTAATATATCAACCCCATAGAAACCCAGGCGTCTGACATATTATCTTCTATCCCTATGGCCCTCTGAAAGCTGTTCAAAGCCTCCTCGTAATCCCCGGTCCGCTGCTGGGCTATCCCCAGATTGGTCCAGAGGAAAGGGTTCCCCGGATCCATGATTAATGCTTTCTGGAACAAAGGAATAGCCTCATTTGGCCGGTTTGCTTCTGTCAGTGCGATTCCCGAATCGTTTAAAAAAGCAGGTGTTTCCACGTTGCCCCTCCTGTTTTAGAGTATAAAACATTATCGCAGTGATAACCAGTATAAAAACCCAGCAATTTAACATTTTACGCTATGTATTAGTTGAGGGGGGGAGTTCCCTGTCTGACGATATGGCATAGTATATTTCCGGTATAAATTGCCATTTAGATACTATAAAAATAATTTGGAATGTATTATAATCCTTTATCATAAAAATCCATATTGAGTTTTTTGTGGAAAAAGTGGGCTATGAAAGAAATAACCGAGTATAGTGAATCAGTTTCAGAGTATGAGTTGTTTTCGTTTTTCTATGACCGGGTGATCCATTATGAGATAGTGACTTTCTCAGCCTTGGTGAAATTTGCCGAGCCCATCCTGCGGCATCCCCGGACTCATCCGGTTATTCTGAAGGTTTTTGAACTCATCAAGCGCCTCCATTGGGGCTTTTTCTGTGGCATATCCCCGGTAACCCACAGCCGGCTTTGGCGGGAGCTGGTGCTGCCGGACAAGAGATTTCCCAACGCCGGGGACCTCAAGCGTACCCTTTCCATTTCGAACCTCTATGTGGCTATGCTGGACATCCACGGGTATACCAAATTCTGTCAGGATTCCCGGAAGAACCTCTCCATGCTTCATACCCTGGACCGGACCATCAACTCCGAGATAGCCCGGATTTCCACCCAATGTCAGGCCGTAAGCCAGCGGGAGCGGGGGGATGAAATAGTGGTAGTAGCGGCTTCGGCTACCGACGCTCTGACGGCAACCCTCGCCATCATAGACTATTTTGGAAAGACCACTACGGTAAACGATCCCCTGATAAACACCCAGCGTTCAGGGGATGCGGTCATACTGCCTGTTTTTAAGCTTTCCGCAGGGGTTACCGGGGGGAATACCACAAGCCCCCTCATCATCACAGAACAGGGGAGTCTTTCAGGATTCCTCCTCAATACCGGCGCCCGGCTCCAGAGCCGGGCCAATGAACTTTCCCCCAAGGAATCCCGGGTGATGATAACCAAACAGGTCCAAATGAATTATCTTAAAGAGAATTCCTCAGACCCCGGTCCTCTCTTTAAGAGTAAGGCGATCTACTTTCTGGATACCGGGATCATCGAGTTCAAAGGGGTACTCTTGCCTACTTGTGAAGCGGTGTTCAGGCCCGAAGACCAGTACAAGGAGCGTTTCAGCAAACAGCTGCTCCGGCTTTTAACGTCGATAAAGGAAAATCTCTGGGAACAGAAAATTTATATGGACCTTATGGAGCTTCTTTCTCAGGTAGCCCGGGTGATGCCCGATTTTCAGGTCATCCCCCCCGCGCCGATAAACGGGATGCAGACGATTACTAACGTCTCGTTCCAGCAGCTTTGTAAGATAGGGGCCAGGGCTTATTTACTGGACGAAGACTACGCCCATGCGGTATCCCTCCTGCACTGTTTTATGGACATCATGGAAATGATTCCCCAGTTTGACCGGCTTATCCTGGGTTACACCCGGGGGATTACCGAAAAGTACGATTTGCTTTTGAAATCCTTTGAAGTTGCCATTGATAAGGAAATTGATGAGAAGGCAGGCCAGGTTTTCTCCGGGGATCAGTTTAAAACCTATCTGGCGGCCAAGAACGGAACTTCTATCTACGAAAGACTCAAACTCATTGGAAGGAAAAGCCCGGAGCTTACCAAGAAGAAGGCGCTGTGGTATAATCTTATCAAGATGAATCATGACAAGATGGCTATGACGCTCTATTCAGGAAAGAAATAGGACACGCCTCCATGCTTACCTATATGCGTAACATCGGCATCATGGCCCATATTGATGCCGGGAAGACCACCACGACGGAACGAATTCTGTATTATACCGGTAAAAGCCACCGTATAGGTGAGGTAGACGACGGCGAAGCCATCATGGACTGGATGGAGCAAGAGCAGGAACGGGGTATAACCATACAGAGCGCCGCTACTACTACCTATTGGAAGCGGCAGAGGGGGGATAAGCCATACCAGATCAACATCATCGACACCCCCGGGCATGTGGACTTTACCGCTGAAGTGGAGCGTTCTCTCCGGGTCCTCGACGGGGCGGTGACCATCTTCGACGCTGTCCGGGGGGTGGAGCCCCAGACTGAGACGGTGTGGCGTCAGGCGGGGCATTACCATGTGCCTTGTATAGGCTACGTGAACAAGATGGACCGTATAGGGGCGGACTACTTTCAGGTTCTGGAGGATATTACCGCCAAGCTGGATGTTCCTCTTGCGGTCATCCAGATCCCCATAGGCCGGGAAAACGGCTTTGAGGGGGTCATAGACCTTATAGATATGCGGGAGATACGCTGGGACGCCTCCACCGAGGGAGAATCTCTTATTTACAGTCCCATCGCCCCGGAACAGGAAGCCCTGGCCGCCGAATGGCGGGAAAAACTCATCGACGCCCTCTCCCAGGTGTCGGATGCCGTCACCGAGCGCTACCTGGCCGGACAAGACCCGGAGCCGGATCTTGTCCGGGGCGAACTGCGGAAGGCGGTATTGAAACGGGACCTTCTTCCAATCCTGGCCGGGGCCTCCCGGCGCAACATGGGGGTCCAGCCCCTCATCGACGCGGTGGTGGACTACCTTCCCGCTCCGGACGAGGCCGAACCTGCTTTGGGCCATCATGTCAAGAAAGAAGATGATGTCCGGATTCTCTGCGATCCCAAGGGGATTCCCCTGGGCCTGGTCTTTAAGATTCAGAACGACCGCGAGGCCGGAAGCCTGTGTTATGTCAGGATGTATTCCGGAAGCGTAAAACCCGGCGCGGTGCTCTACAATGTGGGCAAGAAGAAACGGGAACGGGCCAATCGTATCCTGCGTATGCACTCCAATAAATCGGAGCCCTTGGACGAGCTTGCCGCCGGGGACATAGGCGTTGTCATAGGGATGAAGCTTGCTCAGACCGGGGACACTCTGGGAAGCGAGGGCTGGCCCGTACTCTTGGAAAAGATGCAGTTTCCCGAGCCGGTCATTTCGATTTCCATAGAGCCGAAAACCATGTCGGAGCAGGAGAAACTCAAGGAAATCCTGGCCATTCTTTCCCGGGAAGACCCCACCTTTACCATCAAAGAAAACGAAGAAACCGGCCAGCTTATCATTTCCGGCATGGGAGAACTTCACCTGGATGTTCTGGTGACCCGCATCCTCAAGGAATACAAAGTGGGCGCCAAGGTGGGCAACCCCCAGGTGACGTACCGGGAATCCGTTTCAAAGCTTGCGGAGAAAGCCGGGACCTTCTCCCGGGTCATAGCGGGAAAGGAAAACGCCGCCGCCCTGATGGTGAAGGTGGAACCCCTGAACCGGGGAACCGGCAACCGCTATACCTGCGCCGTCAAAACCCGGGACATCCCGGAGGCTATTTATGGCGCCATAGAACGGGGCGTAAACGGGGCGTTTGCCTCGGGCATAGTTTTGGGTTATCCCTGCATAGATGTGGGGGTCACGGTAACGGACATACGCTACTCCGAACTTACAGGCACTGAATTCGCCTTTGAAGCCTGCGCCAGTATGAGCGTGGACGAAGCCTGCCGGGAAGCGGCCCCCATACTTCTGGAGCCCATCATGGCGGTAGACCTCATTTCTCCCAAGGAGTTCGTGGGGGATGTAATAAGCCTGGTGACGCAGCGGGGAGGCCAGGTATTAAGCATGGAGTCCAAAAACCAGTTGGACGAAGTGAAAGCCGCCGCTCCTATGGCTAAAATGTTCGGGTTCATGACATCCCTCCGTTCCGTAAGCCAGGGCCGGGCCACGTTCACTATGGAGTTTTCCCATTTTGAAAAGAAGCCGGAAAAAGGCAACAACTAATCCCTTCAATCTTTAGCTGTTTTATTTGAAAGAAGGAAGCGCAGCAAAATAGGGGGAACGAGGGATAGCGCCTTCGCCTTACCGGGGATTCTTCATTTCAGGGTATCCCAAAAAAGCGGCGGGTGTTTTCCCGTGTTTCCCGGGCAAGCTGTTCTTCGTCTTTTTCCAGGCACTGTGCGATACTGCGGACGATGTGGCGCAAGAGCCGGGGTTCGTTCCTGCCGCTCCGGAGCTTTTCATCCCGGGCAGTTTTTCCCAGGTCCCGGGGAAAGAGGAAGGGCGCGTCCGTCTCTATGAGGAGCCGGTCAGCAGGTATGCGGCGCGCCAGGGAACGGAGGCGCTGCCCCCGCCTTTCGTCGCATATCCAGCCGGTGATGCCTATGTACGCCCCCAGTTCCAGGTAACGTTCCAGTTCAGCCTCTGTCCCGGTAAAGCAGTGAACCACCATGTTCGTGACGCCAATGGCGCGGAGGATGGCGGTAAAGTCTTCCGATGCATCCCGTTCATGGAGAAAGAGGGGCAGGCCCAGGTCTACGGCGAGGGCCGCCTGTTTTTCGAACCATTCCCTCTGGACAGGCCGGGGGGAAAAGTCCCGGTTGTAGTCCAGGCCGCATTCCCCTATGGCAACCACCGCGTCATGAGACGCAAGGTCCCTGAGGCCGGTCAGGGTAGAAGCGCCGCAGGTTTTCGCATCATGGGGGTGTACGCCGGCGGTGGCGTAGAGTTTGCCGGGGTGAAGGGCGGCGTATTCCAGGGCTTTCCGGCTGTCTTCCACGCTGGTCCCGGTGATGATCAGGGGGGAGACCCCCTCCTCCCCGGCAGCCGCCACCACCGCTTCCCGGTCCCGGTCAAAGGAGGAGTGCATCAGGTTTATGCCTATATCGATTATCGTTTCATTCATGATTGATCCTCCATAGTTCTTTTATCGTTCCGGCTGTAGCGGCGG
>JAISOQ010000005.1 GCA_031275515.1 Treponema sp.
TGCTCACCTGCGCCCATGATGTACCGGTGCTTCCGCGTCGCGGAACAGGACGCCATGGTTAGAATTTAACGGGGCGCATCGGCCTGGCTATGGTTCGTTTTTTACGTGGCGCAACACGGCCCCTTTATTTTTTCGTATATTTTTGTACGGATAAACATAGAGATCACGGGATTGGACGCCTGTCCCTGGAAGGGCAAAAAAGACCGGGCCGCGTAACCCCATTGCACCGGCTTCTATTAAGATGAACGGCCTAATCCAGTACGCTAAAGCCGGTTATTTTATACGTGGCCGGTAACCCAAGTCAAAGACCACCGGTATAGCCGGTGGTTTGAGGAAGCCCCCTTAAAAGGGGCAATCCATTTACAAATATTTCTCCTTCTCCAAAATGTTTTGATTGGTGCTTTGCCCTACTCTTATTTCCTTAATCTTTTACTTCAATACTTTCATTACTTAATTGATCTGATCAATACAATTCCAGTTTCTTTACACGTCTTCGGCATCTATATTTTTTCGCTTCTTCTTAATCTCCTTGTTACCTTTCGTTATTTGGATCACGCACGGCACGGCATAGCCTTGTCAAGTCTCCCCGGCATAGTCGGGGGTTTACGTAAAATAATAATTATCCAGGCCCTGGCGCCCGCGCCGAAGAGCCGTCCCTCCTACTCCGCGCCCGCAGTCCCGCACATCTTGAGCCGGGTCTCCGCCCGCTTGAGGATCGCCCTGGCGTTGTCGATCTCGAATTTGAACATTGCCGCCTCAAGCTGCTCCTTTGCCCGTTTCGCCGCAGCCTGGGCACGGTTGCAGTCTATCTCCTCCGGCCATTCGGCGGCGTCTACCATCAGGACTGTGCGGAGGCCGGATACCTCCAGGATGCCCTCGGTGGTAAAAGCCTGTTTCCACTGACCTTCCTTGTTCTTGATTTTGAGTATCCCCGTCACCACCGGGGCGGTAAAAAAGGCGTGTTCCGCATAGACCCCTATTTCGCCGTCTGTCAGGGTAACGATCAGGGCTTCTATCCTGTCGGCAAAAAAGAGGCGGTAGGGGGTATGTACTTCCAGGGTAAAGAGCTTTGCCATAGCTTATGTCTTTGCCTTTTCCTGCACTTCGTCTATGCCGCCGGCCATGTAGAAAGCCTGTTCGGGAATATGGTCCACTTCGCCGTCCAGGATCATCTTGAAGCCCCGGATAGTCTCCTCGACCGGCACATACCGGCCTTCCATGTTGCTGAACCGGGAAGCCACAAAGAAGGGCTGGCTGAAAAATCTCTGTATCTTCCGCGCCCGGTTCACCAGAAGCTTGTCTTCCGCCGATAGTTCGTCCATGCCCAGGATGGCGATGATGTCCTGTAGTTCCTTGTACCGCTGGAGGGTCTGCTGGACCTGCCGGGCGATGCGGTAGTGTTCCTCCCCTACCACTGCGGGATCAAGAATACGGGAGGTTGAAGCCAGGGGGTCTACAGAGGGGTAGATGCCCAGTTCCACGATCTTCCGGGAGAGGACCGTCGTGGCGTCCAGATGGGCGAAGGTAGTGGCCGGCGCGGGATCGGTGATGTCGTCCGCGGGAACGTAGACCGCCTGGACGCTGGTAATGGACCCCTTGGAAGTGCTGGCGATACGCTCCTGGAGGACCCCCATCTCACTGGCCAGGGTGGGCTGGTACCCCACGGCGCTGGGAATACGGCCCAAAAGAGCGGAAACTTCGGAACCCGCCTGGATAAAGCGGAATATGTTGTCGATAAAAAGAAGTACGTCCTGGCCGCCTTCGTCCCGAAAATGCTCCGCCATGGTAAGCCCCGCCAGGGCAACCCGCATACGGGCGCCGGGAGGTTCGTTCATCTGGCCAAAGACCAGGGCGGTCTTTTCCACTACCCCGGAATCGTTCATGTCCTGCCAGAGATCGGCCCCTTCCCGGGACCGCTCCCCTACCCCGGCAAACACCGAATACCCCGAATGTTCCGTGGCAATGTTCCGGATAAGTTCCATGATGAGTACCGTCTTTCCGACTCCCGCGCCGCCGAAAAGACCTATCTTCCCGCCTTTGGCGTAGGGCGCGATAAGGTCTATGACCTTGATGCCCGTCTCAAACACCTCGGTAGCGGGGCGCAGTTCCTCAAAGCTGGGGGCGCTCCGGTGTATGGAAGCGTAAGCAACCTTAGCCGCGGCGTCTCCGGGAAACGCTCCCCGGTCATCAATAGGCTGGCCTATAACGTTGAACATACGTCCCAGTACGGCCTCCCCAACAGGCGCCCGGATAGGACCCTCGGTATCCGCCGCCTCAAGGCCCCGGGACAGGCCCTCGGTGGCCGTCATGGCAACGCAGCGTACCCGGTTGTCCCCTATATGCTGCAAGACCTCCAGGATCACGATCCGGTCCCCGTTTTTTACTTCCAGGGCATTGAGGATACCCGGAACCTGATGTTCTTCAAACCGCACATCCACCACAGGACCGGTTATCTGGGTGATAATTCCTTTATTCGCCATTGAATACCTCTACCTTTCTTCCTCTCAACTTCTCGTGGACGAAACCCTTCCCGCTAATCGTTCAACGCCGCGGAGCCGGAAATAATCTCCGTCATTTCCTGGGTAATCCCCGCTTGTCTGGCCCGGTTGTAGTTAAGCCGGAGGGTTGCCAGCATTTCTTCCGCATTCCTGGAGGACTCCTCCATAGCGGTCATCCGGGAGCTCTGTTCGCTGACATAGGCTTCCACCATACTCCCGTAGATGATGCCTTTGACATACAGGGGAACCAGGGCGTCAAAAACCTGCTCCCTGGAAGGGATGTACTCGAACTGAAGCGCCACCCGCTCCCGGCTGTCAAACTGGGCCAGTTCCGCCTTCATCGTGACCGCGTCCAGGGGCAGAATATGCCGCTCCGTAGGCTGATGTTTGACGGCGCCGTACATGCGGGTGTAGACCAGGTGAATCTCGTCAAACATGCCCCACTGGTACTGGGAAATGACATAATCGGCAATCTGCTTGGCATCATCCACCTCGGGCAGCCGGGAGCGGAAGGAAAAATTCTCCAGAATCAAATAAGGAGAATGAATGAAGTACCGGTACCCCATAGAGCCGATCAGGATGAGCAGGGGATTTTCAAGGCGGGAACAGAGTTCCATGACCCGGCGGCAGATATTGGCGTTGTAGCCCCCGGCCAGGCCCTTGTCGCTGGTAACCGCCAGCACCGCGCTGTGACGAACGCCGCCCCGGTTGGTCCGGGTCAGGAATTCGCTCCGGGGATGTCCGGCTGCGGCAAGGATGTCGTACATGGACTTCTGTATCCTGGTAAAAAAAGGCTCCGTATCCTCCAGAACCCGCCGCCCTTTCCGCAGTTTAGCCGTAGAGATAAGGTTCATCGCCTTGGTAACCTGCAAGGTCTGCTGTATGGCCCGCATCCTGAAGCGTACATCCCGTAAGTTCGCCATGCTCCCCCCCTAACGCGTATAGGATCGTTTGAATTCTTCCACGGCCCTCGAAAGTTCCTGCTCCTGCTCCGGGGTAAGTTCCCCGGTCTTCCCTATGGCCTCAAGAAGTTCCCTGCGGCCCGTATGAAGGCGTTTCGTAAATTCCCCGATAAAGGCGGTAACCTTATCGGCGGGAACATCCATCAGGTGGCCGTTGACGGCAACATAGAGGATGGCCGCCTGTTCCTCCATAGCCCAGGGCATAAACTGGGGCTGCTTGAGGGCCTCCATAAGCCGCTTCCCCTGGGCCAGCTTGTCTTGGGTGGCCTTGTCCAGATCGCTGCCGAACTGGGCAAAGGCGGCCATTTCCCGGTACTGGGCCAGGTCCAGCCGCAGCCGGCCCGAAACTTTGCGCACCGCCTTGGACTGGGCCGTGCCGCCCACCCGGCTCACCGAAAGCCCCACGTCTATGGCCGGACGGAACCCCGAATTGAAAAGTTCCGAATCCAGGAACACCTGGCCGTCGGTAATGGAGATGACGTTGGTAGGAATGTAGGAAGAAATATCCCCGCCCTGGGTCTCCACGATGGGAAGGGCGGTGATGGAACCCCCGCCTTTTTCGGCGGAAAGCTTGGCGGCCCGTTCCAAAAGCCGGGAATGAAGGTAGAACACGTCTCCGGGAAAGGCTTCCCGGCCCGGCGGCCTCCTGAGGAGCAGCGAGATGGCCCTGTAGGCGACGGCGTGTTTGGAAAGATCGTCGTAGACTATCAGAACGTCCTTTCCCCGGCGCATGAAGTACTCCGCCATAGCGCAGGCCGAATAGGGGGCCAGGTACTGGAGGGCTGCGGAATCCGAGGCGGAAGCCAAAACCACAAAAGTGTAGTCCATCGCGCCGAAACGTTCCATGTTCTTAATGATCGCCGCCACGGAAGACGCCTTTTGGCCTATGGCGCAGTACACGCAACAGACCCCCTTCCCCTTCTGGTTGATGATGGCGTCCACCGCCAGGGCGGTCTTGCCGGTTTGCCGGTCCCCTATGATGAGTTCCCGCTGGCCCCGGCCTATGGGGATCATGGCGTCCACTGCAAGGGCGCCGGTCTGCAAGGGCTGGTTCACACTGCCCCGGTCTATGACCGGCGGCGCGGGGGATTCTACGGGAAGGTACTCTTCCGTTTCCAGGGGGCCTTTCCCGTCTATAGGCTCTCCCAGGGGGTTCACCACCCGGCCCAACAGGGACTCCCCGGCGGGTGCCGAAACCACCCTGCCGGTTCCCCGGGCTTCTTCCCCGTCCCTCACCAGGGATTCCCCGCTCAGGAGTACGCAACCCACGCTGTCTTCTTCCAGATTCAGGACTATCCCCACAGCCCCGGAAGCAAACTCCACCAGTTCCCCGTATACCGCCCGGTCCAGGCCGTAGACAGTAGCCACCGAGTCCCCCACCTGGGTGACAAACCCGATGGAGCCGGAAGAGGGCTTTCCCTCCCAGTTTTCTATCTGTTCCTGCAAGACCTTGGCCAGGTCCGTAAAATTCGTCATGAAAAACCTCCATCGGAAGCGCCCGTTCCGGACGCGGCCTCCAGTGCCCGGGCCATGTTTTGTATTTTCCCCCGCAGGCTGGCGTCCCAGACATCACTGCCGATTATGAGCCGGTACCCTCCCAGAAGTTCCGTCCGTATACGGATTTCCACCTCAACTTCGGAAGCGGCTGTTTTTGCCCGCACTGCGGCTTTCAGGTCCGGCTCAAAGGCCGGATCCGGCGGGCCGGCGGCTTCCACCGTCACCTTGAGGACGCCCTTTTTGCGGCCCAGAAGGTTTTCGACTTCCGCAGCGATCCTGCCGCCCTGCCGGAAGCCGCCTTTTTTTACCAGCAGCAGGATGAAGCGGATCGCCCGTTCAAGCCCCGGAGGAATTGGGGAAACGCCGGCTGAACCTGCGGCCCGGCGCATCATCCGCTCCATCTGACAGGCCGCGTAATCCCCTGCAACCGGCGCGGGAAGGCGGCTTAGAGAGGCAAGGAGGGCTTTGAGGGCGGCAAGGCCGCTTTCGGCGTCCTCCCCGCAGGCGGCGATAAACGCCTGAGCCCAGCGATCCGGGTGAAACATCAGGGGTTCCTTAGTTCCCTAGAGCCATGTTCCAGAGAACCATATTCTTTGAGGAGCAGGGCGGCCTGACGCCGGGTATCCTCCCCGGAGACTTCCCGCCCCAAAAGCCGGCTTGATGCCGCGATGACCAAGGCGGCGGCTTCGGCGCGGAAGGCGGACATGGCCGCTTTTCGTTCCGTTTCAAGCAGGGATCTCCCCGCGGCGAGAATGCGTCCGGCTTCGGCTTTGCCGGAACGGATTATCTCCGCCGCCTCTTTTTCCGCCGCCTCCCGGGCGCTCCGGATAAGAGCGTCCGCCTCGGCTTCGGCCTTTTTAAGCTGCTCCGCATATTGGGACGCCAGGGCTTTCGCCTGATTTTTATCCTTTTCCGCCTGTTCTATGTCGTTCTGAATCTTCTTTGACCGCTCTTCCATGAATTTGGTCACCGGTTTAAAGAGAACGGCCCGGAGGATAAAGAACAAAATCCCTATATTGATGAGGGTGAAGAAAAAGGTAATCGAAAAATCAAGCATAAAGGGCCTTACCGGACGACCAGCAGGATGGCAACCACAAAGCCGTAGATAGCCGTCGCTTCCGCCAGGGCAATCCCTAAGAAAAAGACGGTCTGAATTTTGCCCGACGCCTCCGGCTGCCGCGAAATAGCCTCGGCGGTTTTACCCGTGGCGATGCCTATGCCTATGCCGGCGCCCAGTCCGGTAAGAACCGCAATTCCCGCTCCGATGAGGTAAATCAATTCCATGATACGTTCTCCTTACGTTTTTATGGGCCCAGGGCCCTTTAGTTTTTCGCTTCTTCCACTTCCACCGCTTCGGCGATAAAGAGGATGGTCAGGAAGGTAAATACCAGAGCCTGAATGAGGCCGTCCAAAAAGTCGAAGTACAGGGAAAGAACAGGCGGCGCAATGATGGGAGCTACGGATTCTATCAACAGCATGATGATGAATCCCCCCAGGATGTTCCCGAAAAGCCGGAGGCACAGGGACAAGGGCCTGATGACGTATTCCAGCAGATTGAAGGGAAGCATCATGGGAACCGGCGACAGCAGGTGTTTCCCCCACCCCTTGAGGCCCCTAGCCCGGATGCCCCCGATAAGGACCAGCAGTATAGAGAGGAGCGCCAAGGCTGCGGTAAAGTTGATGTCCCTGGCCGGGGGCTTGATGGTAAAGGGCGGCTCCCTGCCGAAAACCATAATGGGAGAAAGCACGGGGATGATGTTTGCCAAAAGCAAAAAAAGAAACACCGTTCCAACATAGGGGCCGTAGACCCCGGCGCGGGAACCGAACTGCTGCCGGGAAAAACGGTTGAGGAATTCCACCGCGCTTTCCAGGATACATTGGGCCCCCCGGGGAATCGGCTTGAGATTCCGGGTTAAAAGCAGGGACGCGGCGATGAGGATGGCCATTACGATCCAGGTAACGACTACCGTCTCTGTCACCGGTATCTCCCTGCCGAATAGCTTAAGGGAAAACACGGTAACGAATTTCAGGGATTCATTGAGATGCTCTCCAAGTTCCATTTAAAGGCCCCTTATGGCGCTGTCC
>JAISOQ010000058.1 GCA_031275515.1 Treponema sp.
CGGATAAAGAGCGGTAATGCTCCTGAGAACTGGGCATATTTCCGAAAGATAGCACTGATGGCAGCGCGTGCCGATGAAGAATCAAAGGACAGCATGAAAAGCCGGGTGAAACAGATGGCGTGGTCCGATGAGTATTTTGAGCGGCTGCTCTTTTACACCTCGTTTGCTTCGGAAGCCCTCCCGTTAGAGGGGACTTCCTCATAATTTATATGCGCTGGCCCTGAGCTTTTCATGAGGTCTGACCCTGCACATGGAGGTCTGACCCCGCATGAAGGTCTGACCCCACCAGAGGTCTGATGCTGGGCGCACAAAAAGGGGAGGCCCCCAAGCCTCCCCAGCATATACCCTCGTTTCGCCTGTTTCCCTTTAATCTTCCGCATCCGGAGTGGAATCAGAATCGGCTGCCGCTCCTTCCGTTTCCACTCCTACGCCTTCCACTTCTACGGCGACATCCTCCTCCAGGGACTCCGCGACCTTTTCAAGCCTGCGCAGCTCCAAAATGTCCTGCATCTGGAGGTCAAGGTCCTGCTGATCCTCGTCGAAAAGCTTAACGCCCCGGTAACGCTTCATGCCCGTACCCGCCGGGATGGGATGACCGATAATGATGTTTTCCTTGAGGCCCCGGAGGTAGTCCGTCTCCCCCTTGATGGCCGCATTGGTGAGTACCCTGGTAGTTTCCTGGAAACTCGCCGCGGAAAGGAAGGAGTCGATGTTAAGTGAGGCCTTGGTGATCCCCTGGAACAAAGGCCGGGCTACTGCCGGCTGGCCGCCTTCGGAGATGACCCGGTTGTTTTCCTCATGGAACCGGTACTTGTCCACCATCTGCCCGAAGATGAATTTGGTGTCCCCCACCGACACGATCTCCACCTTCCGCATCATCTGGCGTATGATGACGCCGATATGTTTGTCGTTAATAGACACCCCCTGGAGGCGGTACACCTGCTGAATTTCGTCCATCAGATACCGCTGGAGGGTGCTTTCACCGAGAATGTGCAGAATGTCATGGGGATTAGTGTTCCCGACGCAGAGCGGTTCCCCGGCTTCCACAATATCCCCGTCCCGGACCAACAGCCGTTTGGTCATAGGGATAAGGTGCTTGTATTCCTTGCCGAAAGCGTCCTGAATGATCATCAGCCGCTTTCCCTTAACAATACCCTTGAAGAGTACGGTCCCCGCAACCTGGGCAAGGACTGCGGGACTTTTGGGCTTGCGGGCCTCAAAAAGCTCGCTGACCCGGGGAAGGCCCGACGTAATGTCCATAGCCTTGGCGGATTCCTTGAGGGTTTTGGCGATAGTCCTTCCCGCGTTGATCCGCTCTCCTTCGTCAACCTGAATATAAGCGCCGCCGGGCAGAAAGTAAGAAGCCAATTCAGCCCCCTCTTCGTCCACGATGAAGATACGGGGCTGTTTGCTTTCAAGCTGGAATTCGGTTATCCGCTTCTCTGTATTCCCCGTCTCCTCATCGATCTCTTCTTTAAGGGTGGTGCCGGAAATAATATCTTCGTATTTGACGATTCCCGAAATTTCAGCGATGATGGGGTCCGAAAAGGGGTCGAAGGTAGCGATAGTCTTTTCCGCCCCTACGACATCGCCTCTTTTCACCATGAATTCCGAGCCGTTCCGGATTTCGATCTTCTGATCCTGGCCGATAAGGTAAAGATTCCCATTGAGTACCATGGCGTAGGCGATTTCCGAAGAAAGGATCTCCTTGTCCCCCCGCCTGATGATGGGTTCCCCCCGGATGATCCGCTTGCCGCTTTCCACTAACAGTTCATCCCCGTCCTCGATCCGGTATTCCTTCATCACCTTGTTCACCACAGTGTAACCCTTCCGGGTAAAAAGCCAGCGGCTTTCGGAAAGCTCCACATGGGCCCCGTGTACTTCCCGGATATAGACCGGGTACTTGAGGAAAGTCCGGTTTTCCTCGCTCACCTTAGTAGCGGCGCCGCCGATGTGGAAGGTCCGCATGGTAAGCTGGGTTCCCGGCTGGCCTATGGACTGGGCGGCAATGGTGCCTACCGCCTCTCCTATGTCCACGGACCGGTTAGTGGCAAGATTCCGGCCATAACAACGGCGGCAAACCCCATGCTTGGCCTCGCAGGTCAGTACCGTCCGGATGCGGACGGTTTCAATCCCCGCAGACTCAATCTGGGCGGCAATATCCTCGGTGATTTCCTCGTTTACGTCAATGATGAGTTCCCCGGTAATAGGATGCTTGACCCGTTCCAGGGTGTAGCGGCCCACGATACGGTCGCTCAGAGGCTCCACGATGTCCTCGCCGTCTTTAATGGCTGAATAGGAAATTCCGTTGATGGTCCCGCAGTCGTCTTCGTTTACCACCACATCCTGGGCTATGTCCACAAGCCGCCGGGTCAGATAACCGGCTTCCGCAGTCTTGAGGGCCGTATCCGCAAGCCCCTTCCGGGCGCCGTTGGTGGAAATGAAAAATTCAATGACCGAAAGCCCTTCCTTAAAGTTGGACCGTATGGGAAGCTCTATGATGTCCCCCGAAGGCTTGGCCATAAGGCCCCGCATCCCCGCAAGCTGGCGGATCTGGTTGCGGCTTCCCCGGGCGCCGGAGTTAGCCATCATGTAGACCGAATTGAACCCGTCCCGGTCAGCCTCCAGGGTCTTCATCATGATATTGGACAGGTCTTCGTTGGTCTTGGACCAGACTTCTACGACCCGGTTGTACCGCTCCTCCTGAGTGATATGCCCCTGACGCCACTGCCTTTGAATGGAATCCACTTCCCTATTTGCCCGCTCAATCATCTCGGGCTTTTCCTTGGGTACCACGATGTCGTCCACGCCGATGGTAGCGCCGAAAACCGTCGCATACTTGTACCCTGTGGCTTTGATGGCGTCCAGCATCTTCACCGTGGTCCAGGACCCCTTCTCGCTGAAAATGTTTTCAATAAGACCCCGCAGTTCCTTATCCTTGAGTTCATAATTGATAAAGGGAATTTCCGGCGGCAGCTCCTCGTTAAAGACCAGCCTCCCGGCGGTAGTTTCGATAAGCCCATCAGGACCAAGGCTGGCTTCCTTACCGGCCTTTTCCCAGACCGGGAACTTCGTCGGCTTTACCTTGATCAGGGCCTCCCAGTTCAAGGATCCGGCCTCCACCGCCATGAGAATTTCTTCTATAGAAGAATAGCGCCGTAACTGACCATTGGATCCCCTGGACCCTTTGGCATTGGGCTTGATCCGGGTCAGAAAGTTAATCCCCAAAACCATATCCTGAGAAGGGAACACAATGGTTTTCCCATTCGCCGGGTTGAGGAGGTTCCGGGCGGAAAGCATCAAAGTCCAACATTCCATCTGCGCCGCCTGGGTCAGGGGCACATGAACCGCCATTTGATCGCCGTCAAAGTCGGCGTTAAAGGCGTGACAGACCAGGGGATGCAGCTTGATGGCCTTCCCCTCCACCAGAACCGGCTCAAAAGCCTGGATACCCAGCCGGTGCAGGGTAGGCGCCCGGTTCAGCAGTACCGGATGCTCTTTGACCACCTCATCCAGGATGGCGAAAACCTCCGGGGTCTCCGCTTCCACCAGCATCTTGGCCTTTTTGATGTTGTAAACCACATCCTTATCGACCAGCTTTTTCATGATGAAAGGCTTAAAAAGCTCCAGGGCCATCTTGGTTGGGAGTCCGCACTGCCACATCTTGAGGTCCGGCCCCACGGTGATGACGGACCTGCCGGAATAGTCAACCCGCTTACCCAGAAGGTTCTGCCGGAACCGGCCCTGTTTCCCCTTGAGCATGTCGGAAATTGATTTAAGGGGACGGTTGGAAGCGCCTTTGACCACCCGTTTCTTCTTGGAATTATCGAAAAGGGCGTCCACCGCTTCCTGCAGCATACGCTTCTCGTTACGGATGATAATATCCGGGGCGTTCAAAACCTGGAGCCGTTTCAAACGGTTGTTCCGGTTGATCACCCGGCGGTAGAGGTCGTTAAGGTCGCTCGTCGCAAACCGGCCTCCGTCAAGCTGCACCATGGGGCGAAGCTCCGGCGGAATGACCGGCACTACATCCAGGATCATCCATTCGGGCTTATTCTGGGAATTCCTGAAATTCTCCACGATTTCAATACGTTTCAGGAGCCGCTTATCGCTCTTGGCCCCCTTGTCTATCATCTTAGCCCGGAGTTCCGCAGCCATTTGATCCAGGTTGAGATTCTCAAGGAGAGTGCGGACCGCCTCGGCCCCCATCCCGGCGGAGAACCCCCCGCCGTACCGCTCCTGGGCTTCGTAATACTCCTCCTCGGTGAGGAGATCCATTTTCTTAAGGTCCGTATCCCCGCTGTCAATGACAACGTACTTTTCGTAGTAAAGCACCGACCGGAGGGCCTGCATGGGCAGATTCAGGAGCAGCCCCATACGGCTCGGCACAGACCGGTAGTACCAGATATGGGAGACAGGAGCGGCCAGCTCAATGTGGCCCATCCGTTCCCGGCGAACCTTGAAGTGGGTTACTTCCACCCCGCAACGGTCACAAATGACCCCTTTGTACCGGATGGATTTGAATTTGCCGCAATAACATTCCCATTCCTTCGTGGTCCCGAAGATCCGCTCACAGAAAAGGCCGTCTTTTTCGGGCCTGAGAGTCCGGTAATTGATAGTTTCCGGTTTTTTCACTTCCCCGTATGACCACGCCCGAATCATCTCCGGGGAAGCCAGTTGAATCATGATCGAATCAAAATCCTGAATGTCCCGCATTTTTGTACCTCTTAGAAATTGGAACCTGATAATTTTTTAATCAGTTCCTCGTCCCGCTCGGTGAGGGGGATCTGTTTTCCCTTGATATCATAGATAGTCATATCCAGCGCCAAGCCCCGCAATTCCTGAACTAATACGTTGAAGGATTCGGGTATGCCCGCCGTAGTGGAAGGCTCGCCCTTTATGATAGCTTCGTAGATCTTGGACCGGCCCATCATATCATCGGATTTGATAGTCAGAAGTTCCTGGAGGGTATTGGCCGCGCCGTAGGCTTCCAAAGCCCAAACTTCCATTTCCCCAAGGCGCTGCCCGCCAAACTGGGCCTTGCCGCCCAGAGGCTGCTGGGTCACCAGAGAGTAGGGCCCCGTGGACCGGGCGTGCATTTTATCGTCTACCAGGTGGTGGAGTTTGAGGAAGTAGATTATCCCGCAGAAAATGGGGTTCACAAAGGCTTCCCCGGTCCGCCCGTCTCTCAGGACGGTCTTGGAAGTCACCGGCAGCCCCGCCTCCCTGAGTTTTTCCTCGATTTGCTCCGTGGAGGGTGACTGGAACACCGGAGCGGAGAACCACTCGCCCAGGGTACTGGCCGCCCAGCCCAGTTCCGTTTCCAGAAGCTGGCCTATGTTCATACGGGAAGGAACCCCCAGAGGCGTAAGGCAAAGGTCCAGAGGCGTACCATCTTCCATGTAGGGCATATCCTCTTCGGGCAGAATCCGGGCCACAACGCCCTTGTTGCCGTGACGCCCGGCCATCTTGTCCCCTTCCCGGAGTTTCCGCTTGGTGGCGATGAGCACCTTGACCACTTCATCCACTCCGGGATTGAGGTCATCCCCCTCGGTACGCTTGAGGCGCTGTATGTCGATGACCGTCCCCTCAATACCGTGCTGAACCCGCAGAGAAGTATCCCGGACTTCCTTGGCCTTCTCACCGAAAATCGAATTGAGCAGCTTGAATTCCGGCGTGGTCTCGGTTTCACTCTTAGGCGTCACCTTCCCAACCAGAATATCCCCGGAACGGACCTTTGCGCCCACCCGGATGATGCCTTCGGCGTCCAAGTTGTCAAGGCTCTTTTCAGACGTATTGGGGATGTCCCGGGTTATCTTCTCCGGCCCCAGCTTTGTCTCCCGGACCTCAGTGATGAACTCTTTAATATGAATTGAAGTGAACATATCATCCTTGACCACCCGCTGGGAGATCAGGATCGAATCTTCGTAGTTATACCCATTCCAGGGCATAAATCCCACCAGGACATTCCGCCCCAGGGCCAGTTCCCCGTTATGAGTGGCAGGTCCGTCGGCAATGATCTGCCCCGCCACTACCTTTTCCCCCATTTTCACAATAGGCCGCTGGTTATAGCAGGTATCCTGGTTGGTCCGCTGGTATTTTATCAGATGGTATACGTCAAGACCTTCCTCGTTAGTTTCGAGAATACGCCTGCCGTCCGTCTTTTCGGGCTGTATGGTGATGTTTTGAGACGTAACCCGCACAACCGTACCCGCCCGCCGGGCCTTGGACAGCACTCCCGAATCATAGGCGCACTTCCCTTCCATACCGGTCCCAACCCGGGGTTCCTCCGGGAAAATGAGAGGCACAGCCTGGCGCTGCATGTTGGAACCCATAAGCGCCCGGTTGGCGTCGTCATGCTCCAGGAAAGGGATAAGGGACGCGGACACCGAGATGATCTGCTTGGGGGACACGTCCATATACTGAATGTCTTCGGGACTCCGGGTAGTGTAATCCCCCTGGCGGCGGCAGGAAACCTGTTCGTCCACAAAGAACCCTTTGGCGTTCAGCTTCGCCGAAGCCTGGGCAATGTAGTACCTGTCTTCGTCCATAGCGGAAAGGTATTCGATATCCCTCGTGGCCACCCCTTTGACCACTTTACGGTAGGGGGTTTCCAGGAAACCAAAGTCATTCACCCTGGTGTAGTTTGCCAGAGAGACGATAAGGCCAATATTCGGGCCTTCCGGCGTCTCGATGGGACACATACGGCCATAATGGGTGTAGTGAACATCCCGAACCTCGAATCCCGCCCGGTCCCGGGAAAGACCGCCGGGACCCAGGGCGTTAAGCCGGCGTTTGTGGGTCAGCTCCGCCAGGGGATTAACCTGATCCATAAACTGGGAAAGCTGGCTGGAACCAAAGAATTCCTTGATGGCGGCAACCACAGGCTTAATGGAAATCAGGTCCTGGGGTTTGATGGTATCGGTTTCCTTGAGACCCATGCGCTCTTTGGCGATCCGCTCCATACGGCTAAAGGCGGTCTTCATCTGGTTAGCCATAAGCTCCCCTACGGAACGCACCCGCCGGTTCCCCAGATGGTCTATATCGTCAATATTTTCATCCCCCACATAAACCTTAATCAGGAACTTCATCGTGGCGATAATATCCTGCCTGGTCAGGGTGAATTCCTCCAGAGGAGGATGAAAATCGAATTTCTTGTTCAGCTTGTACCGGCCCACCTTACCCAGGTCGTAACGCCGGGAGGTGAAAAACATCCCCAAAAGCTCTTTTTCCGCAGCTTCCACGGTGATGGATTCTCCGGGCATAAGCACGGAATACACAGCGGACAGGGCGTCATCTTTGGAAGGCTCGTCCCTGCCGGGATCATCCTTGACAAACTTGATCTCCTCCCGTTCAAAACAGTTGAGGAACATAGTGGAATTGAGAGAACCTTCGGCCTCAAAGTCGATGACTTCCACGGTCTTGACGCCATTGACAAGGAGCTCGTCTACGTTGTGGGGATGCAGCTTTTCCCCCACCCGGTAGAGTTTCTTCCGCCCTGAGCCGTCTTCTCCCGCAGGGGCTCCCGCAGGGGCTTCCTGATCGCCGGAATTATCCGAAATCCAAACAGCCGCCGCCAGGACCTTGCCGGAAAATTTTTCTTTGGTCTCCCGGTCGTCCTTTACCTCCAGGATTTCGGTCTTGTAGAAGGCCCGGATGATGTCTTCCCTGGATGTATACCCCAAAGCCCGGAGGAAAATAGTCCCCAAGATACGCTTTTTGCGATCTATCTTTGCGTAGATAAGTTCCCGCTTCTGATCTATTTCAAACTCCAGCCAAGACCCCCGGTAAGGGATGATCCTGGAAGAGAAAATTCCCTTTTCATGGCTGAAAATGACGCCCGGCGACCGGTGAATCTGGGAGACCACCACCCGTTCAGCGCCGTTGATGATGAACGTCCCCCGTTCACTCATGATGGGGATGTCTCCCATGTAAATATCTTTTTGGCGGATCTCACCGGTCTGCTGGAAGATCAGGTTGACCCGGGCCTTCAACGGCACTGCATAGGTCAGTCCTTTTTGTTTGCACTCTTGTTCAAAAAATTTGATGTTTTCTTCGTCCAGAATATAGTATTCATATTCCAGGACCATATCGCCATTGGGACTTTCAATGGGGAAAGTGTTACGGAACACTTCTTCCAAGCCCTGCACTTCCGGGGGTTCTTGATTCCGTAATCTTTCCCGCTGGAGAAAACGCTCGTAGGAACGGAGCTGTATATCAATAAGGTCAGGCAAGTCCATAACATCCTGAATATCCTTCCCGATATAAGTTCTTTTTGCACCAGTCTTTTGTTTTACCATGTATTACCCCCTGCTATTGGCTTCCCGGGCAAACCGGGTGAAATTTTTTTTAATTGTAAGACGATAACTTCCATAAATAACTGAAACCGCCGCTATGCAACATTCACAAAAGTCCCGACCGCAGTCGAAAACTACAGGGATGCACAGAAAAGACCTTTACGCCTTTTCCGCCATCCCTTTTGAAGAGAAATAAAACTGTCTTTCGCGGCTCTAAGGCCGCACATACTTTACTGAATTTCAACCGTACCGCCGACGGCAGTGACCTGTTCCTTGATCTTAGCGGCTTCTTCTTTGGAGACATTCTCCTTGATCGGCTTGGGAACCCCTTCAACAAGGTCTTTTGCCTCTTTAAGCCCCAGGCCGGTAACTGCCCGAACTTCTTTAATAACCGCAATTTTTTTGGTATCCTCATAGGCCTTTAGAATGACGTTGAATTCCGTCTGCTCTTCGACTGGTTCAGCCGCCGCGCCGGGCGCTGCGACTGCCGCCACGGCCACCGGAGCGGCTGCGGAAACTCCGAATTTTTCTTCCATAGCTTTCACCAGTTCTGAAACTTCCAGAACCGTCATGGAAGAGATCGCTTCAATAATTTGATCTGTAGTAAGGGCTGCCATATTATCTTCTCCTTAATGCACACAATTTACGCACTCCATACGAAGCGCCTCCGGTTTACCCGGATTTATTACCCTACAGGACAGCAGCCGTGGATTATCTCCCACGAAGCCTGAAGGGATTCATACAAAACATTCAGCTAAACGGATCAACCAGATGCCGCCCAGCTTACACGACCGGCTAAGCCGCGCCGTTTTCGGCCTTCTGGTCTCCAACCGCCTTGACGGTACGCACCAGCCGGGCTGGAATATCGTTGAGGGCGGCGGCAACATTCCGTACCGGACCGTTCATCACCGACATAAGCATAGAGATAAGTTCCAGCTTACCCGGAAGTTTGGAGAAAGTTTCCACCTGCTGGGCGTCATAAACGGTCTTGCCCACGAGACCGCCTTTTACGCTCAAGACCGGCGCCTCTTTGATAAAATCAAAGAGCAGCTTGGCCACCTCATTGGAATCCTGGGGGGCGATAGCCACCGCCGTGGGACCTGCCAGATAAGCGGACACATCCGGGGCGGAGAGCTGTTCAAAGGCGATGCGGGCAAAATTGTTCTTCACCACCCTGAACTGAGCGCCTTTAGCCCTAAGCCGCTTCCGCAGAAGGGTGATCTGTTCCACCGTCAAACCCCGATAATCGGTGAAGATAAAATCTTCCGATATTTTAAAGGCTTCTTTAAGATCATTTATTAAGGATATTTTCGTATCCTGCAATCTTTTAGCGACAATCGCCATTTGCTACTCCTCATCCTTTATTGTGACCCACACCCCAGGCCCCATAGTGGAGGACACCGAAACGGTATTGATGAATTCGCCCTTAGCGTCAGCGGGACGTTTCCGCTTGATTTCGGAAACTACCGCACGGATGTTCTCTGCCACTTTCCCGGAGTCCATAGAGATCTTCCCGACGGTCAGGTGCACTACCCCGGTCTTGTCGGCCCGGAATTCCACCCGCCCTTTTTTGAGTTCCGCCAGAGCGCCCTTGATGTCAAAGGTAACGGTTCCCGTCTTGGGATTTGGCATAAGACCCCGGCGGCCCAGAATCATACCGAGCTTACCTACGTCCTTCATCATATCCGGAGTGGCAACCGCCACATCGAAATCCAGCCACCCGCCCTTTATCTTATCGATCAGGTCCTGGCCGCCTATATACGCGGCGCCGGCTTCCTGGGCTTCCTTTTCCTTTTCGGCTTTGCAGAAGACCAGAACCCTCTTTTCCGCCCGGAACTGATGGGGAAGCACCACCGTATCCCGCACGGACTGGCTCTTTTTCAGGTTCAGCTTTACCGAAACATCTACCGCCTCATCGAATTTGGCAAACGCCAGGGTTTTCACCACTTCCAAAGCAGGCTCCAGCTCGTAGACAGCGGCAGGATCGTACTTTTTCAGACTGTCGAGGTATTTTTTTCCACGCTTCATTTTTCCACCTCAACGCCCATGGACCGGGCTGTCCCGGCAATGATCTTCATGGCCCCTTCAAGATCGTTGGCCGAAAGATCCGCCATTTTCAAACTGGCAATTTCTTCAAGCTTTGCCCGGGAAATCTTCCCGACCTTGGTCTTGTGAGATTCCCCCGATCCCTTTTCAAGACCAATGGCCTTCTTGATTAGAACAGCAGCAGGCGGCGTCTTGAGAATGAAGGTGAAGGACTTATCACTATAAATAGTAATAACCACCGGGATGATAAGACCCGTTTCCATACTCTTCGTCCGGTCATTGAACTGCTGGACAAACTGGGGAGCGCTGACCCCGTGAGGCCCCAGAGCCGGTCCGACAGGCGGGGCTGGAGTCGCCTTACCCGCCGGGCACTGGAGCTTAACAAGGGCGGCGATCTTCTTCTTTGCCATAAAAACTCCTTTGTAGTATGTCCGGCATTCACCGGACTAGCGAGAGCCTCCCGGCTCTCTCCTACATGCTTAGGCTTGCCCCTGCGCCGGGACGAGCCTGTTCGCTATAGCTTCTCCACCTGGAGGATATCCACCTCCACCGGAGTATTTCTGCCGAATATACCCACCATAACGGTAAGTTTATTCTTCTCCTGGTTAACAACATCAATGGTTCCGGTAAAGGTCTCAAAGGGACCCTCGATGATCCTGACCTGTTCTCCAGCGGCAAAAGACTGCCGGGTCCGGACAGACCGTTCCCCTTTGATTTCTCCGGCCTTCTGCAGAATGGCCCGAACTTCGTCGCCGTGAAGGGGCTGGGGTTTCCGATCCGCTGAAGTCCCCACGAAAGCCGTCACCCCCTGGATGCTGCGAATCTTGGAACAGGTAACTTTCCACGCAAGATCAGGCAAATCCATCTCCACCAGGATATAACCGGGAAGAAATTTACGGATCTGGGTATGCTTCTTCCCATCCCGAACCTCCACCACTTCCTCGGAAAGGACCTTCACATCCCGGACAACCGCCTTGTCAAGATCCCCGTTTTCGAGCATCATGCGGATAGTTTTTTCAATCCTGTTTTCGTATCCTGAATAGACATGGAGGACATACCAGCCTGTCGCCATAGTTTACCCTTTATTAGAATATCGCCTGCACGCCAAGGAGCAACAACACATCAACCAAGCCCAAAACAGCGGCGATAATGACGGTAGAAACAATAACCACTTTAACGGAACTGACAACATCATCCCGGCTCGGCCAAATGACTTTCCGCAGCTCGGCGTAGGATTCCTTGATAAATTGTAGTAGCTTACCCATGCCATCCTCTTTTAGTGGAATCAATATACACAGGCCAGGTAGGACTCGAACCCACAACATCCGGTTTTGGAGACCGGCGCTCTACCATTAGAGCTACTGGCCTAAAATCTATTTAATCTTCGTTTCTTTGTGCAGGGTATGCTTCCGGTCAAACGGACAATACTTGTTCATTTCTAACTTTTCCTGCATGTTCCGCCGGTTCTTCTTAGTAGTGTAGTTTTTCCTCTTACACTCGCTGCACTGTAACGCGATGAGTTCAACCACATTTTTTTTGCTTGCCATACATCCTCCCTAACAGCCCTCTCGCCAAAGTTTCCCCGGAAAATAGTCTCTGCCGGAAAACAGACAGCCCTCGATCAGAATCGAACTGATGACCTTATCCTTACCATGGATATGCTCTGCCAACTGAGCTACAAGGGCCCGCTACACTGAATTACAATGTTTTGTAAAAATACCAGATACAAAGCGTTTCGTCAAGAGGAAAGGCATGGTAAAATCAAAAAAAACCGGCTAAAATTAGAGACTGGTTTTTATGGAGGGAAATATGGCAAAAAACGATACGAAGAAGGGATTTTCGGCCTATATGCCGGTCACATTCCTGATCGGATGCGGATTTTTCACTATGGGCCTGATGGATCCGCTTTACGATACCTATGTTCCCCTGTTTCTCAGGCGGTATATAGGGTCAAACACCCTGGTTGGAGGGGTTATGACCCTGGATAATATCCTCCAGCTTTTCCTGATCCCCGTTATTGCCGTCTGGTCCGACCGTACCCGCACGAGGATAGGCCGGCGTATGCCCTTCATTGTGGTGATGCTGCCCGTTTCGGCGGTTTTGTTTCATCTGATCCCGATTATGGCGGCCCTGTCTCTCTCGGCGCTGATTGCGATTCTTTTCATATTTAATATCTTTAAGACCTCGGTGCGGGGGCCCATAGTAGCCCTGATGCCCGATACCATCCCCGGAGATTTCCGGTCCGAAGCCAACGGGGTCATCAACACTATGGGGGGGATTGGGCTCATTGTGGGGACTTTGGCCCTGACCAGGCTTATGAACATACAGCCGGGACTGCCCTTTACCGTGGCCGGAGGCTGTATCATCGCGGCTGCCCTCATCCTGCTGCTGTTTGTCCGGGAGCGTATCCCCGAAGGCGCCGGGGAAGATTCCCACCTGCGGGTTGTGGATTCGGTACGGACGGCGTTTTCCTCTGGGGATTCCAGTGTGGCCCGGATACTGCTCTCCCTTTTTTTCTGGTTCATGGCCTATGAGGGGGTAAAGCCTTTCCTGGGTCTCTACCTGGTGGAAGCTGTGGGGGTGGCCGAGTCGAATGCGGCCCTGGCCCAGGGAATTGCGGGGATTTCCAGCGTACTTTTGGCCATCCCTACAGGCTATTTTGCCCACCGTATGGGCCGGCGAAACTATATCCGGTTGAGCCTGGCCCTCCTCACGGTTGTTTTGCTCCTTATACCGGCAACGGGCGCCATAGCCCTGAGCAGAGGCTTTTCCCAGAGCGGCAGGCTGGGACTTTTTCTCGCGCTGATGTTCCTCTACGGGGCGGTATGGATCGGGGTGGTGGTAAATTCCTTTCCCATGCTCTGGCAGATGGCGGCTTTCAACAACATGGGGATCTACACGGGGCTTTACTACACATTCAGCCAGAGCGCCGCCATTCTTGCGCCGCCTGTTACCGGGGCGGTCATCGACTTGAGCGGTTACCCGGGGATCTTCATCTTTGGCGGGGCGTGTATGCTCATCGCATGGTTCATCATGGGCCGCGTGTCTGCGGGAGAAGCCAGGGACAGACCGAAATAGGCAAATTGAAATGGGACGGCTGGTTTACGCCGCTCCCTCTTTTGGGGGCTCCGCCTCAAAGCCCCTGACTGTTTTCGGCGATACTTTCTCAAAAAGCATATTCTCCTGTCTGCTTGTTAAAATAATGAATGTATGGTATACGTAAGACAAGAGGGAATGAAGTTCTCCCTGCCCTGACGGGCGAACCGCTTAATAAGCCGATGACTTCTACCACCATTGTGGCAGAGTCGTCGGCTTTTTGTTTTTGGAGGTTGTATGATGTATTCGACAGAAATTGAACGTATGTGTCCGGTCGCAAAAGGCGCATACCACGGGCCTGCGCCGGTGCCGGAAGAGGGCAAATGGGTGCAGGTAAAGGAAAATGGCGATATTTCAGGGCTTACCCACGGCGTTGGCTGGTGCGCTCCCCAGCAAGGGGCCTGCAAACTCACCTTGAACGTCAAAAACGGAATGATTGAGGAAGCGTTGATTGAAACCATCGGCTGTTCCGGCATGACCCATTCGGCGGCGATGGCGGCTGAAATTTTGCAGGGCAAAACCCTGCTTGAAGCCCTCAACACCGACCTTGTGTGCGATGCCATCAATGTCGCTATGCGTGAACTGTTCCTGCAAATCATTTACGGCCGCAGTCAAACGGCTTTTTCCGAAGGCGGCCTGCC
>JAISOQ010000085.1 GCA_031275515.1 Treponema sp.
GGTGTTTTCCAACACCGTATTCTGTATTTTGCTTTTGGGGGGTGACGGTCACCGTTTTAAATGGCCTTTCCCTGTGCGAAACCCCCGGGAACGGAAGAAAAGCGGCAGACCGGCGAACAATACCTGGGAATCATACCCGCCCGCTCCGGTTGAGGAGAAGGAGGTCCGCCAGCGTCAGGGCGGTCATGGCTTCCACTACCGGTACGGCCCGGGGGCAGACACATACATCATGGCGGCCCTGAATCACCAGGTCCCGCACATTCCCTACCCGGTCCACCGTCTTTTGCTGTCTGGAGATTGAAGCGATGGGTTTAAAGGCCACGGTGAATTCCAAGGGCATACCGGTGGAGATTCCCCCCAGAACGCCCCCCGCATTGTTGGTTTCGTACCCTATGCCAGGAACGCTTGTATGGATGGCGTTACACCCGGCTGTATTGGTATCGCTGCCAGGGGCCATAGGATATTTCTTCGGCACAGGCCGGTCATTTTGAAGGGAGCCCCGGGAAGAAGCGGCGGCGAAACCAGCGCCAAAAGCGACGGCTTTGGTAGCCCCGATGGAAAGCATGGCCCCGGCCAGCCGGGCGTCCAGCTTCCCGAAGACCGGGTCCCCCAGACCCGGCGGAAGACCGGTTACCGCACAGGAAACGATCCCCCCGGCGCTGTCCCCTCCGGAGCGCAATTCTTCTATCACCTTGAGGATCCGTTCGGCGGTTTCCCGGTTGGGGACCCGCAGGGGATTGCGTTCCGCCTCTTCAAGGTCAAACCCGCTCTCACCGGCGCCGGGGGCGTCTATCCCTGCGGCTGAGGAAGTCCACGCCCGGACCGTAACGCCGAATCCGGCGAGAAAGGCTTT
Organism: Treponema sp.; assembly: GCA_031275515.1. GTDB lineage: Bacteria > Spirochaetota > Spirochaetia > Treponematales > Breznakiellaceae > JAIRLK01. The sequence continues at coordinate 854 of JAISOQ010000085.1, forward strand.
GGCCGCCGCGCCTGCGGCAACCCTGCCCAGAGTTTCCCTCCCGGAACTCCTGCCGCCCCCCCGGTGATCCCGAAACCCGTACTTGGCTTCCCAAACCCAGTCGGCGTGGCCCGGCCTGTATAGGTCTTTCAGATTGTCGTAATCGCCGGAACGCTGGGAGGTGTTGCGTACTATGACGGCGATAGGAGTCCCCAAAGTCCTGCCCTCAAAAACGCCGGAGAGAATTTCAGGCTCGTCCGGCTCTGACCGGGTGGTGGCAGGCCCCCCGCCGCCCGGACGGCGGCGGCTCAGTTCGCGGCGTATATCCTCCAGAGAAAAAGGGACCCCCGCAGGACAGCCGTCAATGACACAGCCCAGAGCGGGACCATGAGATTCCCCGAAAGTAGTGACGGTAAAAACCGTACCAAAACTGCTGCCCCCCATTAGGAAAGAGCCTCCGTTTCGGCAAAGGTTGGCGGTTCCGCCCCCCGGCGTGAGCAGACCAGGGACGCGGCCTTATTGGCAAAGAACAGGGCGTCGTAGAGTTCGCCTTCTGTTAGAGTAGATATGGCCTTTCGTGACATACGTCCGTGGAGTTCCAGCCAGGCGAGGAAAGCGCCGTGGAAGGTGTCGCCTGCGCCTATGGTGTCCACTACCGGTACATTGACCACCGGCGCGGTAACTCGGAGAAGGGTTCCATCTTTTCGTTTGGCCAAAGCCAACGCGCCCCTGGGCCCCAGGGTGGTAATCGCCAACTGGGGGCCCAAAGTCAGAATTCTCTCCAGGGACTTTTCCAGCCCCAAACCGGGATAGATAAAATCGAAATCCGCTTCGGAGACCTTGGCGATAGTCGCATCCGCCGCCCACCCCTCAAAACGTTTGACATACGCCGACTTGCAGGGGATCATGAAGGGCCGCACGTTGGGGTCCAGGGAGATAACCGGCGCGTCCTCTCCCCGCCTCCCCTCCCGGCGTATCAGGGCCTCGATGGAAGAGGCCACAGGTTCCATAGTCAGGGAGATGGACCCAAAAAGTATGCACCGGACCTCAGAAGGAAGGGACGCGGGCAGATCCGCCTGAGTCAGGGACCGGTCGGCGCTTCCCTGGGTATAAAAGATATATTGAGGTTCCCTGCCTTTTTCGAGCTTAACGAAAGCCAGGGTAGAAGTCTCATTGGACCGGACAATCAAACCCGTATGGACCTTGTTCCGCACAAGCCGGCCTATCAGGGTTTCCCCGAAAAAATCCGTGGAGAGCCTTCCAAAAAAGGCCGCAGACGCCCCGAGCCGGCCTATGGCAATGGCGGTATTGTAGGGACTACCCCCGGGACAGGGGAGAAAAAGCGTCTCCCCTTCCGGCAAAGTCCTGGGGACCATGTCTATCAGCGCTTCGCCGCAGGCCAGAATCATGCAGGACCTCCTCTTCGTGTGTCGATGTTGAGAGTATACTCTAAGGACCGTAAATTCACAATATTAGGAGGCTGTCCCAAGACTGAAGTTTTGGGACAACCTCTAGCGCATGGATATAAGGATACCATTTTTCCTGCATAATGGTTTATAATGGAAAATAATTCATGATTATGGAGGTACGGTATGGGCAGGGGTTTTAATCCTAAAGAGTTGGCTGAGTTTGCCCGGCATTATGGGTTTCATTATGATATTTGCGATCCTGTTATGCTGATTCGGGATATACTGTCCGATATGGAGCGGGGGCTTAGAGGGCAGCGGTCGAATCTGCCTATGATTCCGGCATATATCAGTCCGGCTGCGTCTATGCCGCCGGGCAAGCCGGTCATTGCCCTGGACGCGGGGGGAACGAACCTGAGGGCGGCGTTGGTGCAGTTTAACGAGAAGGGCGAAAGCCATGCGGAAGGAACCAAAAAAGCGCCTATGCCGGGGACTCAGGGGAGGGTTTCGGCGGAACAGTTCTTCGATCAGCTTGCGGATATAGCGGCGCCGCTTTTGGAACAGTCGCCGGATGCTGCGGGGATAGGGTTCTGCTTTTCTTACCCCATGGATATTACCAAAGACGCGGACGGGGTACTCCTGGCTTTCAGCAAGGAGGTGGACGCGCCGGATGTGATCGGGAAGCGGATAGGCCAAGGGCTGCGGGAAGCCCTGGCCCGCCGGAACCTGAAAGCTCCCGAAAGGATTGTACTCCTCAATGATACGGTGGCGACATTGCTTTCCGGGCTGGTGGAGATTCCGGCGGATGGGGGAAAGCGCAAGGGAGAGGACAAATACGGCGTGGGCGGCGGCCCGGTAATCGGCCTTATCCTGGGGACGGGGTTCAACACGGCGTACCCGGAAAAACGGATTCCCAAGATTGGATTTGAGTCCGAAACCGCGCCCCAGATCGTGGTTTGCGAAAGCGGCAACTTCGCGCCCCTGTACCTGGGGTATCTGGACCGGGAATACGATGCAACGACGAAAAATCCCGGAACCTATTTGATAGAAAAAGCCTGTGCCGGCGCGTATCTGGGCCCCCTGACCCTGAAAATTCTGAAACAGGCGGTGGAAGACGGGGTACTCACCTTCAAGAAGTCCGGCGCGCTTTTGGAGTGGCCGTCTTTGCAGACCAGGGACCTTAACGAATTCATGCATAGTCCCTTGGCCGGGAAAGGACCCATAGGCGAACTTTTTGGGCCTGATGAACTTGACGGACTGCGGTCCCTGGCGTACCTGACGTCCATTGTGACGGAACGGGGGGCCATGATGTCCGCCGCAGTGGTGGCCGCCATGGTGCAGCGGGTAGGAGAAGGTTATGATCCCTTTGTCCCGGTCCGTATTGCCGTGGAAGGGACCACCTATATGATATACAAGGGGATGAGAGAGGCTCTGGAGTCTTACCTTCATGCCATGCTGTACAAAGATTCTCCCCGGTCTTATGTAATATCCCCGGTAGAGCAGGCTTCCCTGTTCGGCGCGGCTGTGGCGGCATTGTCGACCTGATTGGCGGCGGGCGGAAAGCCCCGGAGGCTTACAAGGATCTTTCCGGCTTGGGGGTTACTTTTCTACCCGGCAGTATTCCAGTTCTTTAAGGCGTTTGGGGTCCGCTTTTATGTGCAGATTTTTTTCCTGTGTGGGGATAACGAGACCTTTGGGGCCGTTTTTGGCCCTGCGGAGGTATTTGACCTGGGTGTAGAACAGGTCGCCTTCGCCGTTTCCCCGGCCTTTGGAGTAGAAAAGCGCCAGGTTCCCCGCGTCCAGCAGTATGTCCAGGGGCACGGTCTTTCCGGACCGCTGTTTGATGAACACGTAGGAACCGGGAAAATCCCGGGCGTGGAGCCAGACATCTTTTCCCTTGACGTGCCACCGGAGGAGGGCGTCGTTCTCCGAGGCGTCCCGCCCCACGATGATGAGCCAGTCTTTGCGGCGGAAGGACAAGCCTGGCCGTTTCCGGTCTACCGCCGCCGGTGCTTTGCCGCCCTTGTTTTTAAGGAGTTTGTGGAGGATGAGGGGATTGGTTTCCGCCAGCAGGCGTTCCAGGGTTTGCCCCAGCCGCGCTAATTCCTGCTCCCCCAGGGCTATTTCCTCCCTGACCTCAGAAAGGCCGTGTTTTGCCTTCCGGTACTGTTCGTAATACCCCTCCGCCGAGGCTGGGGCAGTCTTTTTGGCGTCCAGCTTGATGCGTACCAGTTCCCCGGTGTAGAAATTCTCCGCCTCAAGCCACTGGTCCCCTGGTTTTACGGCGGATATATTGGCCATAATGATGTCCCCGCATTCCCGCAGCCTGTCCGCTGCCGCATAGTCCGCCTCTTTTGCCCGCAGACGCTCCAGGGACGCTTCAAGACGGGTCATACTGCCGCCGAAACTTTTCCGGGCCTGTTCCCGCAAGGCTTCCAGAGACAACGCCCCGCCGTGTTCCGCATACCAGGCGTCTATCTTCCCGTTGAAGGTCCCCCCGCCGGGAAGCTCCCGCACTGCGTATTCCCGCCCTCCCCCGGAGGCCGCCGTATCCGCTGCGGCTTCCGGCTCGTACTGGCCTCCTGAAACCTCGCCCCGTCTGGGGCTGCGGCGCATGGCGTCCAGCACGATTCCGTCTTCGCCGGTAACGATTACATTGGCGGCGTTGGACCAGAGCCGGACGTAGAAGCGGTAACGGTTCTGCCCCTGGCGGATGATAAACCTGACTATGCGATTGTCCCCCAACTGGACCGCTTCTTCAATATAGCCGTTGACGATGCGGGACTTGCAAAATTCCGCGAAACGCAGGGGCCGGTCGCCCTTTACCGCGCCGTTTCGGGTTTCGTGGAGGCGGCAAGCGCCGGGGGTCAGGGCAATAAGAAGATACCGGGTCCCGCCCTTGCCGTAAAGTCTCAGGCAAAGGACATCATAGGCGCTTTGAAACACCTGCTGAATCTGGGAACCTTTCAGATCGAGTTCGGACAGGATGAGGTTGATTTCTTTCCAGTTTAGCGACATAACGCCTCCGTGTTCCGGTATGCCGGACCGGATCAGTTTACCATCCGAAG
>JAISOQ010000092.1 GCA_031275515.1 Treponema sp.
CGGGCGGTTGCTGCGCTGATGGAGCAGAACCGCCGAAAGGTCCTCATGCGGCAACAGACCCTCGCTGCTGTTGCCCGTGAGTAATATGGCTATGGTTAGATTTCTTATTTTGAGGCAACCGCCCTTACGGTTAGATTTTATTTTTTATGATAAACCCATCATAAAGACTTATTTTCCCCAAAGAATGCAGGAGACCGGCGTTTTTTTAAAAGAGGGGTGAAGCCTGTAAACAGCAGTGGCCTTTCTTGCGGAATAATCCGGACCTGGGGGTTCATGTATATAACCGTTAAGCGTAACTGCGTTAAGCAAACTGGCAAAGGCCGTGCAGGTATGGTATACTTTATTTATATGGATTCCTGTCTCCGTTACACCTCGTCAGGGTACGTTTTTATTTCTCCTGAGGATAACCCGGATACGGTGGTAGACGCCCTTTTAAGAACCGATTATGCTGAGGAATTTTGCGTGGCCTTGGACTTTGATCCCCTTTTTATCGCCCGTCTTATGGCAGCAGGGTTCCTCGTCATGTCCATGGAAATACCCGTATATGCATACGCCGCGCCTGAACCGAATTTTCTCCTGATGCCCAAACTTCACCTTACACGGTCGGTACTCTTTTTTTCGGATCTCCACATCAAGAAATCAATTAAACCGCTTTTGCAGCGGTATGAACTCCGGGTAGATACGGATTTCCAGGGTATTATGGAACGCTGTGTTCACATCCACGGGGATGACTGGCTTACCTTACCGTTGCGAGAGAGTCTCACCCAGATACGCGGCTATACCGATCTGAGGGTCAGACCCGTCTCCTTTGGGGTGTATCGGAATGGGGAGCTTAAAGCAGGGGAATTCGGGGTGTTGGCAGGCCGGGTGTATACCAGTTATTCCGGATATTATGATGAAAATTCCGCGGGGACCGTGCAAATGATCCTCACCGCGCAATACCTCCAGGACCAGGGCTTTGCCTTCTTTGATCTGGGGATGCCCATGGACTATAAAAATACCCTGGGAGCCTGTACTATAGAGCCTCAGCGCTTTGTAAGACTTTTCCGGGCTGCCCAGAACCCCAGGGCCTGAACCTGCAGAGACCCTTCTTGAAGGGAATTACCAGGGCTTTTAGAGGAACAATTCAGTTATGCAAAATACCGCCCTAAAATTTCTTGTAAATTATGTTAAGCGGCTTCGCCGTTAGTTGGAATAAAAATTATACTTGAGGCTGTTCCAAAACCCTAGATAAGGATAGGAAGAGCGAGGGAAACCAGATAAGATTATAGTTGCAAAACTATTAACCAGGAGCCCCTCGCTATAAAAACTATAAGCCAAATCATCGCGGGAGCGCAAGCGCTCCATAACATTCCATTCAGCCTTGCCGGGTGTTTTGAAGAATATCTTTCGGATGAATACAAAACTTTTCTGCAGACGCTGCGGGTTATCGAGGAAGAGATACCACCCCTCATACGCCCCTATGCGGGAACCGGGCGGATACCCTATCAGTATACACCCTCTATACGGAGTTTTCCTGCCAGGGGGTATTAATGACTGCGGTTATTTGTCTGACTGCCCTGAAGTACCTCCAGTTATTCATTTAGGGGTTTTGGAACAGGCTTCAAATGTAAAATTGCCGGCATTACAGCGCGGCGGGTCTTTTCCGGGCCGGGAACGGCCGCTTTCCGGCAAGGGCGCGTTCCAGAAGTACCGCGTATACCGGCCTTGAAACGATAACTTCCGTGGTTACGAAGGCGGAGAGGCTTACCAGTACCAGGCTGCCCAGTTGGTTAAAGTTCCCGCTCATCTCCAGAATCAGGATGATCCCGGTTACCGGCGCCTTGACCACGGCGGCAAAAAAGCCCGCCATCCCCAGGATCATAAAGTTGACATTCCGCGCCGTTTCGATGAATCCCGCCATGTTAAGGAAGACCCCCAGGGCCGCGCCGGTTAAAGCGCCGCAGGACAGGAACGGGAGGAAGATGCCGCCTGAGGTTCCCGATCCGTAGCAGAACGCGGTAAAAAGCAGCTTGCCAAGGAAAAGCAGCGCTATCATCCCCAGAGCGGGCTGTTCACGGGAAAGGGCTTCTATCAGGCTGTGGCCGCCTCCGGTTATGTCGTAAAAGAAAAAACCCAGGGGAATGGAAACCAGAAGGGGCAGTACCGGCCGTACAAGAGGGGGAACGCGGAGGCGGTCGTAGAGGTTGAGGGAACAGTAAAGGGATCGCTTGAAAAGGGCCCCCAGAAGGCCGCAGAATATTCCGAGCAGAACCACCCAGGGAAGGGAACCCAGTGCAAGCGCGTCCACATAACGGAAGTCGAAGATCGGCCCCAGCCCGAAGAAAAAGCCCGCCACCGTATCCGCCGCCATGGAGGCGCCCATAGCGCAGGCGATATTCAGGGCGGAAAAACCGCATTGCAGCTCCTCAATGCTGAAAAGCACCCCCGCCAAAGGCGCGTTAAAAGCGGCGGCCATACCGGCCGCGGCGGCGGCGCTTACCAGGGACCTTCGCTCGGCGTAAGGGCGGCGGAACAGGGTAAGCACCCCCAGGCCCACATAGGCGCCGATCAGGATCGAGGGTCCCTCCCGGCCCAGGGAAAGCCCCGCCCCCAGGCCCAGAATGCCGGTCACGAGTTTTAGCGGCAATTCGGGCGCCCATTCCAGAACCATTTGGCGGGTCAGGTACCCTTTTACCTGGGGTATACCGCTCCCCTTTACCATCGGCCGTTTTTTGGCCGTCCAGCCAAGAAAAAGGCCGGCGAGAGCCAGCAGCAGCGCCCACAGAAGTATCCAATAGAACGGGGCGCCCACGAGAAAAGTGTAAAAACGGCGCCGCAGTTCCTCGGCCTTTACCAGAGAAACCCGGAAGAAGACAATTATAAAGCCCGTGATAAAACCGATGACAATGCTTTCGATTATTACCGCCAAACGGGAGCGGTATCCCAGCTGTATCGGTAAAGCGATTTTTTCCAGAGGTCCGGCCATACCAAGGCTACTATGCACAATTTTCGCGGATAAGGCAAGGCGGGCACGGCGCCGGATAAACGCATAGAAATATATTTTAACCACGAACACACGAACGGAAGAATATGAACCACGAACCTCACCGGGCCTCCGGCCCGAAACCACACGAACGGAAGATAGGTAATTTAAGTCCTCTATTTTTTTCCACCCTCGTTTTTTTACTTCTGCAGGAAGAGAAAAAGAGAATGCAGGTAAAATCAAGGTTATCAAAGCAGGAGTTCGTGTCTGTTCGTGTGAAAGCGGGTCGGTTTTCCGGGTACATATCGGGGACATCAAAGCACGACAGGCCCCGTTCGTTTGGTTCGTGGTCATTAAAATTCTATGCGTTTATCCTGATTAGCTTGGACTAACTGTTGTAAAAACCGGTGAAAGAGACTATACTTAACCGCAAAGGAGCTGCTAAAATGGAAACTGTTAAAATCGCGTTTTTTGATACCAAGCCCTACGATGTGGATTATTTTGATTCCCTTCTCAAAGCCCCGGCCTTCCCCCTGAAACTGAAATACCTCACCGTAAGGCTGGGACCGGATACGGCCGCCCTTGCCTCGGGTTACGATGGAATATGTATCTTTGTAAACGACAAGGTGGATGCCGTGACCGCAGACATTCTGTACCGGCAGGGGATTAAGATCGTTGCCCTCCGTTCCGCAGGTTATAACAATGTAGACCTGGACGCCCTGCGGGGAAAAATACCCGTAGTGCGGGTACCCGCCTATTCTCCCCACGCGGTCGCGGAATACGCGGTATCCCTTCTTCTTACCCTTAACCGAAAAACCCATAAGGCCTATTCCCGTGTAAGGGATGGAAACTTCTCCCTTGCCGGGCTCGAAGGCTTTGACCTTTACAAAAAGATCGCGGGAATTATCGGTACCGGGCAAATAGGGAAGATCACCGCGGAGATACTCCGGGGTTTCGGCATGGAAGTGCTGGCATCCGATCCGTATCCGGCGGAGGAATGGGCCAAGGTCCACGGTGTTCTGTATGTTGACAGGGATGATCTTATCCGGCGTTCGGATATTATCAGCCTTCACTGTCCCCTGACGCCGGAAAACAGGCGCTTTATCAACAAGGCTGCCCTTTCCTCCATGAAACCCGGCGCCGTTATCATCAACACCGGAAGGGGCGGCCTCATAGATACCAGAGCCCTGATCGGCGCCCTAAAGGAAAATCACATTGGGGGGGCGGCCCTGGACGTGTACGAGGAGGAGGACAGGTACTTTTTCGAGGATCATTCCGGGCAGGTTATCCAGGACGATGTACTGGCAAGACTTATGACCTTTCCCAATGTGCTTATCACCAGCCACCAGGCTTTTCTTACCCGCGAAGCGCTTTCGGCCATTGCCGAAACCACCCTGGAAAACCTGCGTCTCTTTTTTGAAAAGAACGAACTTCCCAACGAGATAAAAACCAGGTAACTATTCACCCGGAGGCTGTCCCCTCTGTGAGGGCGCTGTCCGTAACGCCCCCGGTATCCAGGCACGGTTAAATTTGCGGATTTGGGCGCATCCCCGGCTTCGCCGGGGACCGGGCTTTCCGGGGCTCCGCGCTGTCCGCCCATAGCGGCCCGCTCCGGCCCCGCCTGCGGTGTGGCTGGGCAGACCCTCCGGGTCTGACGCACCCCTCCAATCCCTTGCGCAAACAAGCCCGCCATGGATGGCGGGTGTTTTTATGCCACGAGTTTTTGCTCCGCAAAAACTCGTAGCTGAAAAACGGCATGGACGCCGTTTTTCAGCAAATCCCTTGCGCGCGCAAACGCTGTGCGTTTGCGATGGCTGTTCGATACGGTTTCAGGCTATAAAAGATGAAACC
>JAISOQ010000118.1 GCA_031275515.1 Treponema sp.
ATCTCCTTAGATTGTTTTTTGCTGCGAAGGGATAAGGACTCCGGTTCCCCGTGGGGAAAGGGAGATAATTTTTTGGGGGAAAGGAGGAAAAGAAAAAAGGCCGGAACTTTTACGCTATATTCGCGATGGGGGGGGGGGGGGGGGGGTAACGTCTTATTTGGGCTCGAAAGGTTTGAGAAGGAAGAAACTGTCGTTAAGCAACCGGACATTACCCGCTCCTGTATATCAATCGAAATGTAATCTGCGTTCATTTATAATATGCCTCATAAAAATAAAAGACAAGGGATTAGAAAAAAAACTTACAAAAAAACTTACAAAAAAAGCGTTCAGTCAGATTGAAAGCCCCGGATTAAAAAACAAACGGCGCTGCCCTGACAGGACGCTGGGTACTCCATACTTGGTACAATTTCCGCTAAAACAGTATACTGTAATCTATGATCAATAAACTAATTTCGTTTCGATTTTTCCGGATGCGGCAAAAAGCCCGTCTGTCTGTCTGTGATCGGATGTTTCTGACTGCCGGTTGTTTTCTGGTTGTCTGTCTAATTTGCGGAACTCTGGGTCTTGGCGCCTGCGCTTCCCCCGGGAGCTCTGGTAAAGCCGATATTTACGGCGGTCTGGGACAAGCCGCGGATCCTGTCCCCTTTATGGCGGAGGCCCGGACGGGGATCCTGCCCAACGGTCTGCGGTATTATATCCTGGAGAATGCCCGGCCCGAAAACCGGGCCTTTCTAACCCTTGCGGTGAACGCCGGTTCAGTGCTGGAAACCGAAGAAGAGCGGGGACTTGCCCATTTTACGGAACACATGGCTTTTAACGGAACTAAGCGTTTCCCCGAACAGGAGATGATCGATTACCTCCGTTCTTTGGGGATGCGTTTCGGCGCGGATGTAAACGCCTATACCTCTTATGACGAGACCGTTTACGGCATTGAGGCTCCGGTGGAAACCGGGGAAGATGGGATCAAGCGCATCCCCGCGAAAGCCCTTGCGGTGATTGACGACTGGTCCTGCGCCATTACCTTTACGCCCCAGGATGTTGACGATGAACGGGCAGTCATAATGGAAGAATACCGCTCCAGGCTTGGGGCCGCTGAACGGGTCAGCAGGAAAATGCTGCCCGTCCTTTTCCGGGGATCCCCCTATGCGGACAGGACCCCCATAGGATTGCCCGAAATCATCCAAAACGCCCCGGCCTCCCGGCTGGAAAATTTTTATAAGAAATGGTACCGGACCGACAATATGGCGGTCATCCTGGTGGGGGACTTTGACGGGGCTGTTTTGGAAAAGGAACTGGCCGCGCATTTTACGGCCCCGCCTCCCGATTCTCCCCTCAACCGGCCATATTATGAACTTCCCGAACCGGAAAAGGACAGCCTCAGAATAGAGATCATAACTGACCCTGAATATCCTTATCCACGGCTCGATCTCTACTACCGGGAGGCTCCCCAGCCGCTGCGGGGAGACCTTGCGTCTTACCGCCAGGGGCTTATCAATGTCCTCATAGACCAGATGCTCTCCTTCCGTCTGGAGGAAGCGGCTTCCAAGCCTGAAACCCCCTATGTCGCTGCGGGGACCTGGGAAAACCGGTACGGGCGGGAATCCCGCTTTTATGTGCTCTCGGCCATTGCCAAGTCCGGCTCTGTCCGCGAAAGCCTTAGGGCGATTCTGCGGGAAAAAGAGTCCATAAGCCGCTACGGGTTTACCGCCGCCGAGATTGACCGGGCAAAACGGACTATTATTTCAAACTTTATACAGCAGGTTTCGGAAAAAGACCGGCAGCCGTCGAACTTCTTTGTGTATTCGTTTGTCTCCCATTTTTTGGAGAATCAAAACGTATCGGATGTTGAATGGCAATTAGACGCGATTACCAGGATGCTCCCCGCCATAGACGCCAAGGAAATAGCGGCGGCGGCAAAAGATTACTTTGTTTTCAATGACATCACCCTGTTCCTGACCGCCCCGGATTCCGAGGCTGCCAATCTTCCGGATGCGGCGGAGATTCAAAACATTCTTGCGGCAAGCCTGAAGGAGCGCATACCCCGGCCCAAAGAGACGCCTGTCAGCGATAAGTTGCTGGACCAGGAACCTTCATCCGGGCAGATCCTCAACGAAAGCCGGGACGCCGAAACCGGAGCCATTCTCTGGGAACTGAGTAACGGCGCCAAGGTTATCCTTAAAGAGACAACCAATAAGAACAATGAGATTATCCTTTACGCCATAGCCCGCGGAGGCTCCACCGGCGCGCCCGAATCGGAGGAAGTTTCCGTAAATCTTGCGGCGGAAATGATGAACGTTTCCGGGATGGGACCTTATTCGCGGACGGAACTCCTTCAAAAACTGGCGGATAAGCAGGTTTCCTTCGCCTATTGGTCCACTCTTTTCCACCGGGGCTGTGAAGGGTACGCTGCCGCCGGAGACCTTAAAACCTTGTTTGAACTCCTCTACCTGGGCTTTACCCAGCCCCGGCTGGATTCCGGCGCGGTGCAGGCCATGCTGGATCAGTACCGGACCACGCTGGCTCAAAAGAACGAAAATCCCGAAGCGGTCTTTAGCGATGAAATAAGCCGGATCATCTTTGGGAACAACCGCTTTAGCAGGCCGCTGGTACTTGCGGACCTGGAAAAGGTACATCCCCAGGCGGCTCTGGACTTTGTGCGCCGGGGGCTTGGTCCCCAGGACTACACCTTCGTGTTCACCGGCAACCTGGACATTGCCGCCTTCCGGGGCTATGTGGAAACCTATCTTGCCGGCATTCCCCCCACGGAAGTAAGCATGAACACCTGGACAGACCCGCAGATCCTGCGTCCGGGTAAGACCGAAAAGACGATTTACAAGGGAAAGGAGGAGAAGAGCCTGGTCTTTATGGGCTGGTTCCTGCCCGAAAAATATGACGAGCGGCAGCGGGCGGCGGCCCTGGCGTTAACCGAATACCTGGACATCATTCTGACTGAAGAGATACGGGAAAAACTGGGAGGGGTATACTATATATCCGCCGGCGCTTCCCTTTCTTCTCTGCCTCATGACGGCGAACTCACGATGACCAGTTACTTCGCCTGCGATCCCCGCCGGGCGGAGGAACTGAGCGCCGCCGTCATCCGGCAGCTTGAGCTTGTCGCCGGGGGGACCATCAACGACAGCGCCTTTACAAAGGCACGGGAAGCCCTGAAAAAAAGCTGGGAGGTATCCATGCAGAACAACCGCTACATAGCCCAAAACTATGGAAACCTTGCGGTTACCCTGGACCTGCCTCTGGACCAGTTGAACAGGCGTCCCGGCTTGTACGCCGCAGTGACCCCGGAGGAAATCCGGGATCTCTGCCGCCGTCTTCTGCCGGGAGGCCCTGCGCAGATCATCTTGTATCCTGAAGGGTGGAAAAACTAAAAAAAGAAGCCGTTCCGGCCTAAGCCGGAACGGCGCCTTCCCGGTACATCTTAAATGATTGGCAAGATTAAGTCAAAATCGCCTCCGGGCAATTCTAACTAAACCGCCAGCCATTTACTGGAGGAGTTGGAGGACTGCCTGACCCCTCTGATTGGCCTGGGCCAACATCGCGTTACCCGCTTGGCTGAGGATCTGGTTTTTAGTAAACGAAACCATCTCGTTCGCCATATTGGTGTCCCGTATACGGGATTCAGAGGCTTGCAGATTTTCAGCCCCAAGATCAAGGCCGCGGACCGCGTGTTCCAGCCGATTCTGGTAGGCGCCGAGATCGGATCGTTGTTTATTGATCCGCTTAAGCGCTTCATCAAGGGTTCCAATGGCACGGTTAGCGCTGTCCGGTTCGGACAGCGAAAGAATAGTATCGTCACTGACGTTGCGGACCCCAAGGCCCTTGGCAGTCATGGTACCGATAAACACCTGTTCCCGCTGGTCCATATTGGCGCCGATATGGAGCCACATAGAAGCGGTCACTACATTTTCGCCGACAGGCCGGCTAAACCTTCCGGTCATAACATTCATCCCGTTGAACTGGGCATGGGAAGCAATCCGATCAATTTCGTCAATTAAGGCCGAAACTTCAATCTGGACATACATCCGGTCTTCCGCAGTATAGATACCGTTTGAAGACAGAACCGCCAGCTCACGCAGACGCTGAACAATATCTTCGGATTCCTGGAGATAACCCTCCGTAGTCTGAAGGAATGAAATACCATTCTGTGCGTTCAATGACGCCTGATTCAAACCGCGGATCTGGCTTCGCATCTTCTCGGAAACGGCGAGCCCCGAAGCATCATCACTTGCCCGGTTAATACGCAAACCGCTGGACAGTTTCTCCATGTTCTTATCCACATAAGACTGGGTAACCTTGAGGGACCTGTCAGCAAACATTGCGCTTAAGTTGTGATTAATGATCATAATCTTCACTCCTTTGGCATTTTCGACGCCCCGCCACCCTATGCGGCGTTTAGCATCGCGGCATCCATGCCATGAGGTTTTCCTGGGAAAACCCCGTTTTAAATTTGTGCCATTAACCCTCGACCCGCCCATATACGGAAGGGTGAGGGAGAACGTAAGTCCCGGGAACCTACGCTCCGGGAACGTAAGGTTCCAGAACATCGCTGTTGCATAACAGCTTCGTTCCTCCCTGAACAAAACCACGGAGGCCCGACGGGCGCATGGTTCCATCCAGTTTCATTTTAAATATCGGCCTTTAAAAATCGGCCTTTAGGGAATTTTTCTGGTTCTTGGGGGCATCATCCTTGAGAGGGATGGACGGGGGTCAGACCTCAAGTTTTTCCCTGATTCCCTGGTCCTCATTAAAGCAAATTGGCAGGTCTGACCCATATACTCTATATGAGACCTTTACGCATACTCAAACAGGGGGTTTGGTATGAAATCCATACCCGCATTAACAACCGGGAACCGCTGTTCCGCCGGCATAAGGCGCTGGCAATCTTTGCCAGGGTGTTTTATGAACTCAAAAAATGGTTTGCTTTCGAGATTCGGGGGCTGAATTTGGAGGACGACTGGCTTAGGTTTTATATTAAGCCGGAGGATGGAGAGGAACTTCCGGTGATAATGAAGTGGCTCAAGCAGACGTTTGCCCAGCGGTACAACCGGAAGGAGGGGAGGATAGGGCATATATGGGGTGACCGGTATGGATCGAGGATAGTGGAGGGGGAGGCGCCGGAGGATGTGCCGAGAGGGGAGGCGGCGGAGGGGGAGAGGCGAGCGGCTGGGAACATCAGGGTCAGACCCCATTATGGGAAACCGGCAGCCAAACCCGTTTTTTTCCTTAATTTCCCGTTTCTTCCCGCCCCCGCCCCCAGCTAAACAGCGGGAATCTGCTTTAAGTCCCGTACCAACCGTCATTTCCATCCCAAACCTGACGCATCCGAAGGGGAAGATCTATCCTGAAACAAGCAAGAATCTGAACTTTGAATCAAGTTCAGCATTAGGAACGGGAAGGGTTGTTCTACCAGGAAAGATTTGTCGTTATTTTGGATAAAAAACTACATCTTTTCGATTAGTTCCGTCAATAAGGGAACGAGCTGTTTTTTCCGGGAAACTACCCCTTTAAGGAGGGGAATCTCTCCTTCCGTCTTGGGAAAGGCGAGTATCGATAAAAATTGTTTTTCCCCGGTAATAAACAACAGGGAATCAAGGGCGGTAATGTCCGTAACCAGCAGGGCGGAAAAAAGCCTGTCCTCCCGGCGCTTTTCCAGTTCTTCAAGGATTTCGGCCTTTCTTTCGATAAGTTTTGAAGGATTGGCCGTTTCTATTTGGCTTACGGTAAAGGAGGCCTGCCCTTCGGCGTATTCCTTCATGTCCAGGGAAATCAACTCCTCTGCGGAAAGAGCGCTTGCCTTGTCCGCTACGGAGGCCAGCTCTTTACTTAAAGAGGTTACTTCAAGCCCGGTAACTGCCGCGAGATAATCCACTGCTTCCCGGTCTGCATCGCTGGTTGTGGCCGATTTAAGCGACAGGGTATCGGCCAGGATGCCGCAGAGCAGTATCTCGGCAATTTCCTTTCTCATAGGCGTCCGCTGTTCACGGTACAGGTTTGTGATGATGGTACAAGTCGCCCCAACAGGCTTATTGATAAAGGTTATGGGATAGCGCGTCGAAAAGTTGCCCAGCCTGTGATGATCGATCACTTCCAGAATATGGTAGTTTTCAATGCCTTCGATAGCCTGGCTTGGCTCATTGTGATCCACCATGACTATCCCGATGTTCGGTTCCCTCAGCAGATCCCCTTCAAAAAGAACCCCCGCTATATGTCCCTCGTCATCTCCCACAGGAAGACAACGGGAAGGGGCCTTGGAAAGGGAAGGGCGGATTTTTTTAATAGGATCCGACAGATAGGCCAGAGGCACGGAACTATCCCCTATAGTTTCCACCGGCGCCGAATATATGATCAACATGGCCGTAGAGGAGGTATCGAAGGGACTCGACAGCACCGATACTCCGTTTTCCTTTGCCCGGGCGATCAGTTCCGGACTGAGGGTGTGGTTGTTGGAAAGAATCAAGGCCCGGACCTTTTGTTCAATGCAATATTCCTGGAGATCGAGCCTGTCCCCCATGATCACCAGGGCATTGGCGACATCGCCGTCCGCCAGGTGGTCCATAAAATATTGGTTATACGAGGCGGCAATTACGATGGGCGACTGGCGTACTTCGGCAGGGTCATTTACGGTTATGGGCTGCGCCCTAAGTACCTCAATTACATGGTCAATAGAAACGGGGAAGGAAAATTTTTTGCGGGGATTAATATGAGTTATGATGTACTGTGAAAAAGCCCGGTAATGGAGCATACTCTTATAGATCCCCAGAGAATCGGTAATGGGAAGAACCCGGAGATTTTCCTTTTCCATCAGCTCCAGGGCGTTCCATAGGGGTATATCGCCGTTTACGGAGATCTTCTGCTCGTCCAGATAATAGGCTGCCTTGGGGATTAGGTCTGGAAGGTACTCTGGTACAGGCGCGTTAAACCGGTCAAAAATATATTCCGTCTGGGGATTCAAATTGCCCGCCCGGGCGGCCCGGTAGTTTTCATGTCCCTGGGCTTCTTTAAGGGCGGCGTAAGCTGCGGCGGAAACCACTGAATCTGTATCGGGGTTTCTATGCCCTATGACATAAACCATCTGTTTCATTATTTCATCATAATTCAATTATCTGCGAATTACACGAACTAACGCGAATTTCCAGAACAAAATCCCATCAACTCGTGAAAATCTGCATGATTCACGGTAAATCCTCATGGCTCCCGCTAATCGGTTTTACCTGCTTATATCAGGCCGGTCTGCAAAGGAGGCTTCCTGGTCCAAGAGGATGGATTGCATCGCCCGCTCTCTGGGCTGTTGCCCTGGGGGGGGGGGGGGGCCGCCGCCGGGCCCCCCGCGGGCGGGGGCGCGGCG
>JAISOQ010000157.1 GCA_031275515.1 Treponema sp.
CCACCGAAACGTTATACGCCTAAAACAGCTCCGGATATACCGCCGCGGCCATCTGTTTTAGGGCAAAAACAATACGATGGGAAGGCCGGGAGGCCGAATCGGCGTCTATCGGGTATACCCTGCTGTTTTTTACCCCCTTAACAGCCCCAAAACCAGGCCGGCTCCGCATTTCCTCAAGAGGATTTCCCGCAGAACCATCGGACCCGGCCAGGGTAAGGATCACGCCGGGATTCCTTTCGATGATCGCCTCCGGGGAAGGGGAAAACCAGCTTTTTTCGCCGGCGAAAATATTCACCGCCCCGATGACGCTGATCATCTCGTTAAGATAGGTTTCCTGTCCAAAGGTTACCATGTAGGGAAAGGGGGATACCTCAAAGTAGACGGATTGTTTTTCCGTTATTGCCGAACCGGTCTTCGCCACCGCGTCTATCTCCGCCCGCATATCCCCGGCCAGCGCCTCCCCTCTTTCGGGAACCCCCAGGACTTCCGCGATAAACAGGATGTCCCGGTATATGCCGGCGATACTAACGCTGGTTGGTATATAGACCACGGGGATTCCCGTCTCCCGGACCAGCTTGAAGGGGTCTGACCCTGAAACCGTTTGGTTGTGTCCGGCGGCAAAAACAATGTCCGGCTCAAGGCCCAGTATCACTTCCCCGTCGGGATAGGCGAAGTCGATGAGAACCGGCTCCCCTGTAACCCCTTCCACCGCCGCGGAGTATTTGTCCATAGCGATGATCTTGTCCGCGAACCCCAGGGCCGCGATTATTTCCGTGTTTGACGGGGCGGTAGAGACGATCCGCTCCACTGATGCGGGAAGGGCGACCCGGAGGCCGGAGGGGTCAAGAACATCCCGCTGCCCCTCGTCCCGGTTCCCCCTGCCGCAGCCGCCAAGGACCAGCGCCAGAACCAAGACGCAGAATCGCCGGCCAGTTTTTTTTATCGTCATACGAGGCCGTTCCAAAACTTCGGGGGGTCCGGGGGGCCTCTGGTCCCCTGAGGACAAGTCCTCTTGAGGGGGCGTTACGGGGGCGGAGCCCCCGTAGTGGGGGTAGGCCGGGACCTTGGCCCGGCCGCAGGGGGCGGCTGCCCCCTCCCTGAGTTGTTGACGATAATTTTGGAACAGTCGCATACAATACTCCTATTCGTTCCAGGGGTTCGCGGCTTTTTCCGCCGGGGGAACCTCAAAATTCATCCGCAGCCCCAGGGTAAAGGTAAGACCGGGCATGGGATAGTCGGCAAAAGAAACATAACGGGCGTTCAGGGCGTTGCGGAGGCTTCCAAACGCGGCGATGTTTTTACCGATCCCCTGATTCACCGTTATATTGAGGAGGAAAAAGGGGTCCAGTTTGATGAGGTTCCCCGTATCGGCAAAGCGGAGGCTTTCATAATGGCCGGAAATTGAAAGGGAACCCTCGGGCCGCCGGGAGCCGGTATTCCAGCGGAGGTCCAGGGAGAGGCCCAGGAGATGCCGGGGCATGTAGGGTATCCGTTTATCCGACGCAAAACCCAGGTCCCCGGAAAGGAGATAACTAAGCAGATGCTGATACGAGGCGCCGGGACTTATCCTTGTTACCGGCCCCAGGGAGACCGGAATGTCGAATTGCAGCCTGGCGTCAAGGCCGAAGAAACAGGCTTCCCCGGTATTTTGCGGCGTCCAGGAACCGCCTGCGCTGCTCCAGTGGATAGAATCTTTTGTCCAGGCGGCATGAAAGACGCCCTCCAGGGTGAGCCGCGATTGTGGCCGGTATTCGGCGCCCAGGTCCGCACCCCAGCCGTCTTCGGGCTTGAGAGCGGGGTTGCCCGAAAATCCCTCCTGCTTCCAGTAGAGATCGTCAAAGTCGGGGAATTTGAAAATCCTGAAATAGTTGTTTTTAAGGGTGAAGGTCTCATGAGCCTTCCAGAGAAAGCCGAATTTTGGAACCGGCGCAAGGGAGGCCCCATCGGTAACCGCCTTTATCGACGGAATCAGGAGGAATTGTCCGGCCGGCGCGTATTCCCCGGTCAGGTAGACGCCGCCCCTATGCCCGATATGCCGGCCATCGCTGGTGGAATCAATAGAGGTATAACGGTAGTCTCCCCCGGCTTTCAGGGTGAGTTTCGGCAGAAGATACCAGTCCCAGCGGTTTATCAGGGTCAGGCTTTGTTCCTTGTGCAGGGAAGCGTCCCGCCCCGGATCGTAATCCAGGGTTTGCCGGCTATGGCTGACGGAGGCTTCCATGGCAAGATCATCCCGGAAGAAGCGGGGCATATCCAGCATGATGTTTTGCCGGGTGGAAAAATCCCGCTCCTTTGCCCTCTCCGCAGTATAGCCGGACAAGGGGATATTTTTGTCCCCGTAATAGGCGTTGGCGGACAGAATCAGGGTTGAGTAATCCCCCAGGTCCCGAATCCAGGAAAGCCCCCCGCCCAGGTCCCAAACCTCGTTGCCTTCCTTCCTGCGGGCATAGCCGTAGTAATCCTGATAGAGGAAGTGGTTTCCGGCGCGGTTCCCGAAGAGGTTTACCCTAAAGGAATTTTTTTCCGCCCCATAGGCGCCAAAGATATTGAGGTTTTGAGCGTCCGCCAGATCCTGCCATTGGGGGCTTCCGGTCCCGCCGTATTGTTTATTGTACCTGCCCGGCAAGGCCCCGGCGTTTGAAAAGCCGCCGCCGAACCGGAAGCCGGGTTTTTCCTTCTTTATGGTGATGATGTTGATGACCCCGCCCAGGGCCCCCGACACATTGTATTTGGTATCGGAGCCGCCGTAGATAATTTCGATCCGTTCAACAGCGTTGATGTCAACCTGGTTAAAATCGAATTCCCCTGAACGGTTGGAATTCACCGGAACCCCGTCAACAAGGACGGCAACCCGTTCGGTATCAAAGCCCCGGATGTTCACCTCCGCCATATTCCCGTAGGAGCCGTAGCGGGTTACCCCCAGGGCCAGCTTTTCTTCCAGCAGGGAAGGTATATCCGCGGCATGGGCCTTTTCTATTTCTTCCCGGGAAATAACCGCCATCTGCTGGGTCGTTTCACGAGTTCCCACAACGGTGATCCCCTCTCCTTCCATCAGGAGAAGGTCTTCGTCATAAAAATCGTCGCCGCCATAAGCGGCCTCCCCGCCGGAATCTTCCTGTGCCGTGAGGTTCCCTCCAGGGCAAAGGGCCGGAAGCAGGAGGAGTGAAAGGAACAGCGCGGGGAGGAGGCGGTTCATTCGCGTACCCGTTGTTGGGGCTGAACGGCCCCCCAGCTTACATACGCGCCCATAGCCGTCCGGGTGAACTTTTCCACCGCCTCCTCCAGGGTACGGGTATCCGGGGCGCTCATATCGGAGAGGTTGATCGCGTTGGCAAGCTGTATGGAATCGGCCTGCAAGTTCCGGTAATACACCGCTCCGAAGTCCCCGCCGTTGTACAGGGGATAACCTGGTTTTTTGCCGGCGTCGTACCGAATGATGATGACCCCCGAATTGGAACTGTAATTGGACACAAAAGCTATAGTCCCCGCATAATCGTAAACCGAAGGGCTTTCGGCGTAACCGTATGTAATAGCGGTATCGGTAATGGTATACTGTTCCGCGGGAACCGTGTTTCCCGGCTGGAGATACACCCACTGCCCCCGGAGCAGGAAGGGCAGACTGCCTTCTATATTGGCGTCGTCCCCGCCGGCTTTGCCGTAAAGCTCACAGGCGGAAAGAAGCGCTATGAACCCAAAGACGCAGAGGACATGAAGAACCGGGGCGGGGAGTTTTTTTCTCATGGTTTGCGGACCACCCGGAAGCCGAC
>JAISOQ010000212.1 GCA_031275515.1 Treponema sp.
TGTACCATCGAAGTCCTCATGACGCCGGTCACCTACCTGGCGGTCAGCAAGCTAAAAAAAGCCGAAGGCGTAGACGCCTACGATGTGGGGATCAGCTTTAACCCCTTTAAGAGGGAAGCAGTATAACCCATAGAACTTTTTATCAGCGAATGAAGCAGGGCAGCCCTTATGGAGGATTTCACTCATCCTTCCATTATATTCTTACTTTCAGCCGCGGTAAGCCGCAGGGTATTAAACCGTATAGGCTTCGCCTAATAACGGCACAAGCAAACTCTACCAGCGCCCGGTAGTTCCGTGTCTTCTTCTCATACTTCACCGCCAGTTTCCTGAACCGATTCTTCCTCGAATGGTACTCCTCCTCCACCCTCCACCGCAGTATATACTGCGGATTACGTTCCTTCTCCTCCCTTTCTTCCCTTCGCCCTCGAATGTGCGGCTTATACCCCATCCCTTCCTCCAAAATCCGGGATCCCACATACCCTCATTCGGAAAAAACCAGCCTCCGCCTTCCCCTGAAATACTGATGGACACTGCTGACTGCCCTGTATTCTTTCGGGAGAGCGCCAGTCCGCAATACGCAGGAGATGGCTTCCAATACCCGGCGGGGCGGCATCGGTTTTCGCCCTGCCCCCGGTTTTTGCCAGCAGGTCTTATTCTCAGTCCGTTTCCACAACTCGTCCGTCAATTTTCATAATTTGACGCTGCGCCTTGCTTCTCTTTTCATACTTTCTTTTTCTATATGCGTCGGCCCAGGCTCCGCCCTCTTGTTATAAATCCCTTTACTCCCTATATTTTTCTCATGGGAGAGGACTTCTATTTTATTCTGGGCAGAGAAGGAACCCGGACATTTTTGCGTATGCGCGGGCAGCGGGGTATGCGGCAGCTTCCCGATTTTCGCCGGTATACGGGGATTAAACGGGAACTGTTACGGGAATTTCATGTCCTGAAAAGAGAGCGGGCGATCTCCGACTGGGTTGATTATGATAAGGGAGAAGATGAATACGCCCTCTTTAATCCCGGGGAAAAACTCATCAACCAGGCCCTTGACGCCGGAATATTGTACAATTCGGAGGGCGGCATACTCAGCCGGGCCGAGGGGGATTTTCACTGCGCGTTCCTCATCCGGGATGTTTCCGGGAACGAGGCTGAAGTCTCGATAGTCCTGTGCGACGAAAACGGAACCGTCATTGCCGGCGGACAAAAGCCCTCCCTTAAAAAAGAAGGCGAAGGGGAGGAAAAAACCTCCTATTTTTACACCGTCTCTCCAGAGATCGCGGTTTACGGCTCGACGGTATACCCGGTAAAGGACCTGGGACTGCGCTGGGCCGAGACCGGACGGGTTTACGGACGGATTGCGAAGACAGAACTGCCTGCGTTCATCTCGATCATCGTCTCCGGTTTCTCCAAGCCTCAGATGGTCTACGAAGGCTGGTCGGTTAAAAAAGCCCGGCCCGCGGCGGCGCTGCCTGCCCTCCTCTTTATGGAAATCGACAAATACGGGTATCTCCACGTGCGGCCTATAAGTTTTCTCCGGGGTTTTCCGCCCCTGTTTCTGGAAAACGAGGAGATTGTAACCGTAGCGGAACTGGACGAAACCGACAAGACCATAGGCATTGCGGAGGTGATCTTTCCCGAAGCGCCGGAAGCTGAATTCAGGCAGATGCTTACCCGGGGACAGGGATCGGGCAGAGGCCGGGGAAGGCGGAACGCCGCCGAAAACGATGCGTTTTACGAAGAAAACGGCCGGTTCATCATCGAGCCGGAATTCGCCGGGTCTTTTATCGGCGAAAACATCGTAGAACTTTCACAGCGTTTTGTGCTGCTTGAAACAGAAGTTCTGTCAGGATACAAGCTGAAATTTTCAAAGCCGAAAATAAAGCTCTCCGTAAGCCGCAGGTCAGGCATAGGGGCGGGCATTGATTATCTTTCGGGAAACGCCGAGGTAGAAATAGAAGGGGAGACCTTCACCTTTGCCCGGTTCATGGCGGAGTACCGCAAATCTTCCTGCATCACCCTGACAGATGGGAGCCGTTCTTTTCCCGACAAGCGTACCATGGAGCGCCTTGAACGGCTGGTGTCCAGGATCAAAGGGGAGGACGAAGTTGAGCTTTCCTATTTTGACATTCCCCTGCTTCTTCAGGATGAATTAATCGAGGTTGAAGGAAAAGCCTGGGAAGAAGCCCGGCCCTTCTTTACCAACTATAATGCCATTGCCCGGCGCAAAGGCCCCTGGACGCTTTCGGGCGGGACCCTGCGGCCCTACCAGGAATACGGGGTGCGCTGGCTTGATTATCTGGGGGAATACGGCATGGGGGCCTGCCTTGCCGACGAAATGGGCTTGGGCAAAACCATACAGGTGATAGCTTTACTGCGGCATTTGAAAAACTGTAAGCCCTGCGGTCCTGTTCTTATACTCTGCCCCAAGTCCCTGGTGTATAACTGGGCTGCGGAAATTGACCGCTTTGCCCCGGACCTTCCCTATCTGGTGCATTACGGAACCGAGCGGGATACGGCGGAAATATCCGGCGGGGATTTCAGGATCGTCCTCAGCACCTATGCTACCCTGCGGCGGGATGTGGAGTATTTTAAGAATATCGAATTTTTTTACATCATTTTGGACGAATCCCAAAACATTAAAAATCTCTCGTCCCAGACTACCGCGGCGGTGCTTTCCCTTAGCGCCCGGCGGCGGCTTGCCATGAGCGGAACCCCGGTGGAAAACAACCTGGGGGAACTCTACAGCCTTTTCCGCTTCCTGAATCCCGGCTTTTTCGGGTCCGAAAAAAATTTCGTCCAGCGGTATCAGCGGCCCATACAGGAAGACAACGACGAGGAAGCCCTCAAGGACCTCAAGCTCAGGATTTACCCCTTTATGCTCCGGCGGCTTAAACGGGACGTACTTAAAGAACTGCCGGACAAAACCGAAGAGATCGCTTTTATCGAGCTTGAGGAAACCCACCTGACCATATACCACCGCAGGCGGCTGGAATATAAATCCCTTATCGACGGGATCATCGCCAAAGGAGAAGTGGCGAAATCGTCCATCCTCATCTTTAAGGCCCTGACGGAACTCCGGCGCCTGGCCAGCGTGCCCGAGGCGGAAGGCGAATACGGCGGACCTTCGGCCAAACGGCTCTACCTCATGGACCGGATCGCGGAAATTGCCGGAAACGGCCACAAATGCCTGATCTTTACGAACTTCCTTGCCGGGGTTGACCTGGTAAGCCAGGACCTTGCGGGCATGGGCATTCCCAACCTTACCATGACCGGCGCCACGGTTGACCGGCAGTCCCTGGTGCGGCGTTTCCAAAGCGACAGCAGCGTAAAAGCCTTTATCATGACGCTGAAAACCGGCGGAACAGGGCTTAATCTTACGGCGGCAGAATATATCTTCATCCTTGATCCCTGGTGGAACAGCGCCGCCGAAGCTCAGGCCATAGACCGGAGTCACCGCATAGGCCAGGTGAACCCTGTTTTCTGCTTCCGCCTCATCGCCAGGGATACTATCGAGGAGCGGATCATGGAACTCCAGAAGCGGAAAACCGATTTGGCGGGAGCGCTGCTCTCGGACGATGCGGGTTCTCTCAAGTCCCTTTCCCCGGAAGACATAACCTACCTGGTGGGAGGACGGTAATGGAAGCCGCAGTAAAAATCCAAACCTATACCATGCCGGATTTGCCTCCCAAAAAAGATCGGGTCAGAGATATTTCTTATCTCCTTCAGAAAATTACCGTAGAAGAGTTAAAGAAATATTATGATTTTTTTCCCGGCCTCAAGCTGAGCGGTTTGGATAAAAAGGCCCTGATAAAAGTTTTGGCGGGGGCTATGGCCTTTGCCGGTGAAGATGATTTTCGGGAATGGTTCTTCCGCTTTCCTGAGTTGACACAAAAACTGTTGTACCGCCTGGCCTTTGACAGCTTTGTGCCGGTAAAAAAGCTAGAAGAGGAATTCGATATATCCCTCGTTCAGAAGTTACCCGGTTATTCGTGGCAGCAGCGGTGGGTTTTTAAGAAAGAAGCGGGAATTGATATTCCTCTATACGATCAATACGGGCAGGCTGTAACGGTGCTTCCCGTATTTTTGCGGAAAATCCTAATCCCCTGGCTGGTTCCTCCTCCGGGATTGCAGTTGGAAGACTGCGCTGCAGAGGGTGGCGCGGGGACTGCGTGGGACAACAGCGCCGAAATCGCCGATTCCCTGCCCCTGCTTTACGACGCCATTGTGGATTTTTTGGGCAGCATGAAACCGCCGGATTCTCCCTACAAGTGTATGCGGGGTTTTAAGAAAAAAGATGCAGAGGGGCTGCGGGCATCTTCAGCGTTCAAACCCTTCGATATTCCCGGTTCTTACGATGATGAAGACCAAAAGGCGGGTCAAGAAACAGGCATCAGGGCTTCCGGCAGGAAAGATGTTAAGGACCAGGAATTGATCCCTGACAGCGCCGATTTAACGGCCCGGTTTATTCTGGCAATGAAAAAATTTTCTATTGTCCGTCCTACAGACGGCCAGAACGAAATAAAAGCCCTGGTAAAAGCCTTCTTCAATGAAGCGTCCCCAAAGGCATCGTCCCCATTTAAAGACTATACCAGGTATTCGGACCGGCATTCTTTGGAATACAATGTTCTTTTCGATCATATTACCAAAGGATTCGAATATTTTCTGAAATACGAAGGGAGCCTGCCCTCTTCCCGGGGGATCTTTCAGGATATTCTTATGTTTTGCGCCAAAGACGGCAGAGCCTTTGACGCCGATAAAATAACGCGGATAATCTACCGGACTTCCCGGCCTTTCTTCTTTTATTCCAACGATGTTGGAAGATATTTAAAATACCGGGCCGAGGAAATATCGGCGGATGGAGTCGTCTTTGCCGCGGGATACAATGATACTTTTGATATCACCGGCATTATGGAATACCATCTTTTAACAGCGCCGCTGTTTAAAGCCTACTGTTACCTTTTCGCCGCCCTGGGCATACTGGAGATAACCCAGGTCATGCCGCCTTTAGGTCGGGTGTTAAAGAAAAAAAGCCGGCCCATTTCTCCCTATGATTCCCTCAAGACCTTCCGGGTGACTGAATTTGGCAAGTGGTGTCTGGATTTAACGAAAAAACGTCCTGCGCATACCATATCAGAATACCAGGCTATAGCGGATAAAGATCTGCTCCTGGTAACTGTTCAGGGGAATTCCCTGGAGCGGACCATATACCTGGATAAAATAGGCCGCAAGCTCGGCCCGAACCGCTGGCGTATCAGTCCCGATTCGTTTATCGCGGGGTGTACCGAGAAAAAACATCTGGAGGAGCGGGTGGCCAAATTCAAGTCCCTGATCGATCCGGCTCCTGCTCCCCACTGGCTTGCCCTTTTTGAAAAAGTCATGAACCGCGCGGGGTTGTTCGATTATCTCCTTGCCGGTCATGTGGTATATCAGCTTCCCTCCGACCGGAACGTCGCGGAAGAACTGCTGCGGGACCCGGAATTCAGGCTTCTTATTTACCGCGCCGAAGGGGGGATCATCGTGGTTCCTGAAAAAAACCTGAAAAAATTTTACACCCTGCTGAACGCCCACGGAATCGTGGTGTTCAACAGGGATTAGAACCATCAGGAAAAGAACGC
>JAISOQ010000267.1 GCA_031275515.1 Treponema sp.
GCAAATCCCAGCATAAGGCCGGTAGTGGCAATATGATCGTTCCCCTCCCGGTAGGCTTCGGGGATGAGTTCTTCGGCAACCACGAAGATCATGGCTCCTGCGGCAAAGGCCAGGGCATAGGGCAGGATGGGCTGCATGAAGAAAACCAGAACCGCTCCCAGTACGCCGGCAACCGGTTCCACGATGCCGGAAAGCTGGCCATACCAAAAGCTTTTGAGCCGGGAATTCCCGTCCCGGCGTAAGGGGATAGAAACCGCCGCTCCTTCGGGGAAGTTCTGGAGCCCTATGCCCAGGGCCAGGGCAATGGCGCCTGCAAGACCCGCCCCCGGAATCCCCACCGCCGCAGCGCCGAAGCCCACGCCTACCGCAAGGCCTTCCGGAATATTATGGAGGGTAATGGCCAGCACTAAAAGGATAGAACGGCTCCAGGAAGTCTTGATTCCTTCGGCATCTTCCCGCTGACGTTCAAGGTGCAGATGGGGAAGGATCCGGTCTATCAGCCGGAGAAAGGCGCCGCCTAAAAGGAAACCCGTAACCGCAGGCATCAGAGGGGATTTTCCGGCGGCTTCCGCCATAGCTATGGCCGGCGCCAGGAGAGACCAGAAACTGGCCGCAATCATAACGCCCCCGGCAAAGCCGAGCATACCGTCCAGAACCTTGCGGTTGATGTCCTTGAAGAAAAACACCGTACCTGCGCCCAAGGCTGTAAGGCCATAAGTAAAGAGGGTGGCCAAGAGGGCCTGAAAAACCACGTGTTGATTACTAAACCACGTCATGAAGGAACCTGCCATAATAAAATACAAACCGGAAACTGTTTGGACTTAACCGGGAAGTTCCCGGCTGATACGCCGCACTGTCAGAGCTTTCCCCGTGTCCCGATCCATCTCTGCGAAAACTCCCTGTATGGCCGGGACATGGCCCGGACCGGGTTTCGCACATTCCATACGGTACAGGACCTGGTTTCGGGCCCGGTCCAGGCAGACTTTCTCGTCCATGCCGATGATGCTGTTGACAACTCCGGTCATGCCCAGATCGGTGATATACCCTGATCCCCTAGGCAGAATGCGTTCATCCGCAGTCTGCACATGGGTATGAGTTCCCACGACAAGGCCGGCCCTGCCATCCAAGTAATACCCCAGGGCTTCCTTTTCACGGGTAGATTCGGCATGAAAATCGACCAGGATTATGGAGACGCCGGTATTCGCGGCTTCACTATTTATAATGGAATCAAAGACCCTAAAGGGACAGTCTATAGGGGTCATGAATTCCCGGCCCTGGAGGTTGATCGCCAGCCAGGAGACGCCGGCTTTTTCAATGCGGAGCCAACCCCGGCCGGCAGCGGGTTCAGGATAATTGGCAGGCCGTAAAATCCGGCTTTCGCTTTCCATGACCTGCCAGAATTCCCGCTTTTCCCAGACATGGTTCCCGGAAGTGACCACATCCGCGCCGGCCTCTAAAATCCGTTTAAGGGCGGCTTCGGTCATCCCGAAGCCTTCGGCGGCGTTTTCCCCGTTAACCACGGTAAAATCCGCGGAATATTCCCGAATAAGGCCGGACAGCAGGCTGTCCAAGGTATCCAGACCGGGATCGCCTACCACATCGCCAATCATGATTACCCGCAAAGATTTCATATTATTATTGTAAAGATTTTTTAAGGGAAAATCTATACGCCCGGCCGGGGCCAGGCACAAGAAGCTCGAACCAAAGGTTCGTGTTTCTGGTTACAGCGCTCACACATGCCCAGCCAGAAGTTCTTCCATTCCCGATGTAAAAATGGTGATTTTTACATTAAAGCAACAGGCAAAACTGCCGATCAGCCTCTGTACTTCTTCATTGAAAAAAGGCCCGGTATTTATCTATAAATAAAACAAAATAACATAATTATCCATATTTTTTGCCTGTTCGCCTATTGATAATCAGGCGGAATAACGTCAAAAATAAAGTAGCGGTTTATAGCTGTTCGATGCATATTACGCATCGGAACTTTGCGGGAATTTTTGCGATAAGCTGCATAAATTTCCATATAAACTGCAATGGTCTCAATGTTTTGTTGGGTAAGATGCCCTAAAAAGGAGTAGGATTGAATGGCAGTCAATTTATTACCTTTTTGTACGCCGATGATAAAAAAATTTTTGACAATGAATAGCTGTCCGCCGGTATCCTTATATGAAAAAGAGTGAACAAAGCATACGGCGCTATCACATAATCCGGTCCGACGCTGTTTTTCAGTATAAAAGCGATATTTCCATAGCTCCTGTCGATGTTTTTCCCTGGAGCAATTCCGACGCTGTGGATGACTACTGTCCGCCAACCGCTGCCGGAATAACCGCGGACGATGCGGCGTTTTATGTGTTCATGGAAACTGCCGAAAATGATATTCGGGCGGCGGAACGGGGTTTTAGCGCGAAGGTTTGTACCGATAGCTGCATGGAACTCTTTCTTATGCCCGATCCCGTACATTCGCCCAGGTATTTTAATTGGGAGTTTAATCCCGCCGGCGCCATGTACCTTGGTCTGGGAACAAACCGCTATGACCGGGAAGACATTATCCTGGATAATTACCCAAAGCTGTTCCGGCTGCAAACCTGTATGAAAACCGGCGGATGGACGCTGGAATACCGTATTCCTTTCGGCTTCTTGGGGCGTTATTTCCCGGCGTTTGAACCCCGGGCCGGCCATTTCATGCGCGGCAATTTTTACAAGTGCGGGGATAAAACTATCCATCCGCATTACGGATGCTGGTCGCCCATAGAACTGCCTAAACCGGACTTTCACTGTTCCGATTTTTTTGGAGAGATAATACTCGTTTGATAATTGCCATTCACCGTTGAAATTGGCTTAATTGCCCCTCTTTTTTACCGCTTCGCCTATTGATAACCGGCGGAGAAAAGTCAAAAATAAGTAATGTGTTGAATTCGGTAAAGCCGGGTGATTTTTGCCCGGAATTTGGGCATCTGCGCTTTATTAAAGAGGCTATAATGGATAGCGGCTGTTCGTCATTGCTGAGGGAAGTCCTGGGTCAGTTTGCCATTTACGGCGAATTCGAGTGTGCCGAATCTTTTGGTTCAGGGCATATCAACAATACCTACCGTTCCCGGTGGAATCAGGCAGGGGTAAGGGTGCGGTATACCCACCAGCGGATCAACGAGAAGGTCTTCGTCCGGCCAATTGAGGTTATGGAGAACATACAACGGGTAACCAGGCATATCGCAGGGAAACTGGAGCGGGAAAAGGCGGACGACAGAAGCCGCCGGGCGCTTTGTGTGGTCCCTGCCCGTGACGGGAAGCCCTGGGTCCGGGACGGTGCAGGCGGCTGGTGGCGGACCTACCTCTTTATCGAAGGAACTCATTCCCTGGAAGTGGCCCATTCCCCGGCGGAGGCCCGTATTCTGGGAAAAAGCGTGGGCCGCTTCCAGAAACAGCTTGAGGACCTCCCGGAACCCCGGCTGCACGAGACGATCCCGAACTTTCACGACATGGAAAAGCGCTACGCCCGTTTCTATGATGCGGTTTCAAAGGACGCCCACAACCGGGTAAAGGATGCCGGGCCGGAAATCGCCTTTATGAGGGAGAACGAGGAGCGGGGGGCGGTTCTGATCCGGGCGCTGAAAAACGGCGGCATCCCCGAGAGGATATGCCATAATGATACCAAGATGAACAACATCCTCATTGATGACGAGGATAGCCAGGTCCTGTGCGTGGTGGACCTGGACACGGTCATGCCCGGAACGAGCCTCTTTGACCTGGGGGATCTTATCCGCACTGTAACCACCAGGGCCGAGGAGGATGAGCGGGACCTGGCCAGGGTTGAATTCGACCCGGCCTATTTTGAAGCCCTTCTGGACGGGTATATTTCCGAAGCTGCGGAGTTCCTGATCCCCCAAGAAAATGAGCGGCTCGCCGAATCGGGCCGGAACATCACCCAAATCATGGGCCTCCGGTTTCTGACCGATTACCTGGAAGGGGATCACTACTACCGGATCGCCCGGCCCGGCCACAACCTGGACCGCTGCCGGAACCAGATCGCCCTAATCCGGTCTATGGACGCCCAGTGGGAAACAGCCCTGCGGATTACCCAAAAATTAATCGCACGGTATAATTAACCCTAAACGAAATTATAGGGATAATTGCAATACAGATAAACTGACCTATCAGGAGGAAGAAAATGAAACGTATTGTTTTAGGAGCAGCTATACTGGCTGCGGCGGCGCTGGCATTGACGGGGTGTACCGGAAAGAAGACCGGCGGTACTTCGGAAGTGACACTGGTGTACTGGTCCATGTGGAACGAGGCGGAACCTCAGGGGCAGGTAATAGCCCGGGCGGCGGAAGCCTTTACTAGGGATACAGGCATTAAGGTTGACATCAACTTTAATGGGCGAGACATCCGTAAGACTCTCCAGCCTGCTCTAGACGCCGGGGAAGTCATCGATCTCTTTGATGAAGACATTGAGCGGGTGACGAATGCCTGGGGAAACTACCTGCTGCCCCTGGACAGCTATGTTTCCCAGTCTTACCCTACTACCGG
This sequence comes from Treponema sp., assembly GCA_031275515.1. Lineage (GTDB taxonomy): Bacteria > Spirochaetota > Spirochaetia > Treponematales > Breznakiellaceae > JAIRLK01. The sequence continues at coordinate 4,528 of JAISOQ010000267.1, forward strand.
CGGCCAGCCTTTCGGCAGCGTAATTAACAAGACCCTGTTGGACCTGGCCCGGCAGCTTGGCGGCGGCTCTGTCAAGAACATCCCCTATCAGCCTTCGGCCTTTGTGACCATGTACAACAAAGATCTGTTCCAACAGGCTGGCATTACCAGCGTCCCCAAGACCTGGGATGAGATGCTGGACGCCTGCGCTAAACTCAAAGCCGCCGGTGTGGCAGGCATCACCGTTGACGACGCTTACATGGCCTGTCTTTTTGGGTATACTCTTGATCGTCTCGTCGGTATGGACGCCACCCTGGACATGGTGAAGAACAACGATTTTACCGGTCCCCAAGTGCTGGAATTCGGACGTATCTGGGAAAACATGGCGAAGAACGGGTATATCAGCCCCAGGGCCGCTTCAAACATCTACCCGGCAGGGCAGATTGAAGAAATCGCCGCCGGGCGGGCCGCCATGTACCTCAACGGCACCTGGCTCCCCAACGAGATCAAGGGGAACGCCCCCAACATGAACTGGGGCGCCTTTGCCTGGCCCGCCATTGGTCCTGACGGCGACGGCGTTACGGCCAACAACTTTGGTTCCCAGAGCTTCGGGATCAACAAGAACACCAAGCATCCGGAAGAAGCCTTCCGCTTTATCGTCTGGCTTACCACCGGGGAATGGGATGCCGCTCTGGCGACGGAAAGCATTGGCATTCCTATGGGGAATTCCTCTCAATGGCCGCCCGCACTGGCCGAAGCCAAGGGCGTAGTGGACGCCACTACCAAGCGGCTTCCCTGGGCGGTAGGGATGGAAGATAACCCGGACATCAATGCGAAAATCAAAGAGAATTTTGCCCGCCTTGTGACGGGCAATTTGAACGCCGAACAGTTTGCCGCGAATATGGCCCGGTAAGCTGAAAATCATCAGGGTTAGGAGGGTGTATGCTGAAACCTAATAAACCGGTTATTATCACGTTTCTCGCTCCGGCGGTGATCTGTTATGCTCTGGTCTTTCTGTATCCCACCCTCCGGACCCTGACGATGAGTTTCTTCAAAGTAGAAAGCGTGTCGGACCCGGTATCGAAATGGACCTTTACCGGGTTCGGCAATTACCTCAAACTTTTTGCCGCGCCTATCTTTCTTCAGTCCCTGAAAAATATAGGCAGAATCTGGCTTGCCGGCGGCTGCGGCGTGATGTTTCTGGCCCTGCTTTTTGCGGTGATCCTTACCAACAATCCCGGCGGCAGGCAGCAGGCGGTGAAGTTTTTCCGCAGCGTCATCTACCTTCCCAATGTGGTCAGCGCCGTCGCTATGGGAACCATGTGGATCAATTACGTGTATAATTCCGATTATGGGCTGCTTCACAACGCGCTTGCCTTCTTCAAGCTGGAAGGGGCAAGCCGGACACTCTGGACGGCGCCGGGCAACCTGTTTTGGAGTATGCTCGCGGCCTACTGCTTTGGCATGGTGGGCTATCACATGCTCATCTTCATGAGCGGCATAGAGCAGATCCCCCGGGATTACTACGAAGCCGCCTACCTTGCCGGGGCCAACGGGCTGCAACGCTTTTTCTATGTGACTATCCCCAACATGCGGGGGGTCATTCGTACCAACATCGTCATGTGGACCGTGTTCACCGTTGGGTTCTTCGTGTGGGGCCAGCTCTTTAGCCCGGTAAACCTCTCCAACGACACAGTGGCCCCCATGAACTACATGTACGAGCTGGTCTTTGGGGCCTCGTCTTCGGCAATCACGGCCCGGGATTCCGGCGCAGGCGCGGCCATCGGGGTGATCCTCGCCCTCATCGTGGTTGGGGTGTTCTTTGCGACAAGCGCCATCGTCAAAAACGATGACGCGGAACTGTAAGGAGGCGGCGGTATGCTGGTAAAAGGGCGCTTTTCTTCGGCTGTGGGTTACGCCTTGGTGAGCCTGTGGGTCATCTTCACCTTCGTGCTCATAGGCTGGGTTTTCTTCGCCTCCCTGTCAACGTCGCCGGAAATATTTTCCGATCACATGTTCAAGTTTCAAAGCGGTCTGCATTTTGAAAATTATGTAAAAGCCTGGACCACCCAGCGGGTTTCGGTTTTCTTCATGAATTCCCTGCTCTACACCGCGGTATCCTGTACGGCCATCATTCTGATTGCCGCTCCCGCGGCATACGTCCTTTCCCGCTATGCCTTTTCCAGCCGCAGCTTTATCCAGAGTATGTTCGCCGCCGCCCTGGGTATCCCGGTTATCATGATCATCATGCCCCTGTTCGGCATGGTCTCCATGATGCGTCTTACCAACAACCGCTGGGTGCTGATGTTCCTCTACACGTCGATGAACGTTCCCTTTGGGATCTTCTTCCTCCTGGCTTTCTTCAAAAACTTGTCCTTTACCTACGAGGAAGCCGCCGCCATAGACGGCTGTTCCCCTTTTGGGACCTTCTGGCGCATCATGTTCCCCCTGGTACAGCCCGGCGTCATCACGGTGTCCATCTTCAACTTCATCACCATCTGGAACGAATACTTCATGTCCCTCATCTTTGCCAACCGGTCCACGGTACGCCCGGTGGCGGTGGGTCTTTACAGTATGATCCAGTCCATGCGCTACACCGGCGACTGGGGCGGCATGTTTGCCAGCGTGGTCATTGTCTTTCTGCCCACCTTCGTTCTGTATATTCTGCTGTCGGAAAAGATCATCAAGGGCGTTACCGCAGGGGCGATCAAGGGCTGACCCGGAAACACGGCTGCATGCAGCGCAGCGCAGAAAAGTTAAAAA
>JAISOQ010000002.1 GCA_031275515.1 Treponema sp.
ACCCTGCCCCGGCAGCGCTTATTCCCATTCAATCCTGGCCGGGGGCTTTGACGAAATGCCGCAGCTAACCCGGCCCGGAGGCTTCCCGGACATGGCTTGCCGCAATATATGTAAACTGCTTTTTGCGTTGTAAAAAGGCCTTCACCTCCGCCGCCTCCGTATAGTCCTTTTTTACTATCTGGACGGTCTGACGGCTCACGCCAATACGATTTGCGATGTCCGTTTCCCGGCCGTCTAAGGTGTCCAGGGCAAGGATAATTGCCGCTCGTTTAAACAATTTGACACCTCTGGTTCCGGTTTTTGTGTACACCTCAAGTTCACGCCGCTCTTTCGCGGTGAGTTCTATGCTCCGTCTGATTCTGCTCATTGGCAGTATTCCTCCCGCTGGAATACTGCCACTTCTTTTCTTCTTTGTAAATCTCTAGATGTTACCGCCTGCTGGGTCATTGCGCTACGCTCCATTCCCACGCCGCTGCTCCGGCACATTTTGCAGCCCTGGGCTTTGCTGCGTAAAGCCCAGGGCTGCAAAAACGTCGTAAACTGCCGGGACGTTATGCGCAATGCGATTTTTTTGAAAAAATAGACAAAAAAACTTGACAATTTATTAATTCGCATAATAAAATAATCTGTGGTTTTTGCAGCGGCTAAAATATCACTATCACTACTATATGGAGGAACAAAAATGAGAAAAGCAATTATGACAGGTCTGCTTCTCTGTCTTACCCTTTCGGTCTTTGCTGCCGGTGAAAAGCAAACCGGGGCGGGGGCCGGGGGCAGCGACCCCAATTATCCGATAGAGATTTCGGTATTCACTCAGGCCCAGCGCCAGCAGCCCCCGGCAAATAACAAGTTCTATCGGCTCCTCAAGGAAAAGTTCAACGTCACCTTTAAGTGGGACATCCTGGTGGGGGACCGGAATCAGAAACGAGGTATCATGCTTGCCTCCGGCGACTACCCCGATATAATTGAAATAAACGAGACCGACTTCATCGACGCCGGGGCTCTTATCCCCCTGGAAGATCTGATTGAAAAAGAAGCTCCCAATGTGGCCCGCCACTACAAAGACAACGGGGTTTGGGAAAAGGCCAAATGGGAAGACGGCCACATCTACTACATGATCAACTACGGTGTTGTCCACGGTCAGTATTGGCAGCCCAACTACAATGATTCTGCCCTTTGGGTTCAGAAGGAAGTCCTTAAAGATGCGGGTTACCCCCAAATCACCACCGTGGATGAGTATTTTGATCTTCTTATTAACTACGCAAAGAAATATCCCACGATTGACGGCGCCACTACCATCCCCTTTACCATCCTTACCTACGACTGGCATGCCTTCTGCCTGTGGAATCCCCCCAACTTCCTGGCGGGCTACCCCAACGATGGGAATGGCACCGTGGATCCCGTGACCCACAAGTACGAGAATTTCTTTACCCAGGATATTTCCAAACGCTGGTTCAAGAAACTCAACGAACTCAATGCCCAGGGCTATATCGACCGATCCGCCTTTGTTGACAACTACGATCAGTATCTGGCGAAGCTGTCTTCCGGCCGTGTGCTGGGTATGCACGATCAGTACTGGCAGTTCAGCCAGGCGGATTACGCTCTGCGGGATTCCGGGCGTTACAATCGCAGTTTTGTGGGCCTCCCTATCGTGTTTGACAAGAACATCAAACCCCGTTACCGGAACCTCCCCATTCCCAACCTGGGGCGCGGCGGCGGCATCAGCATCAAGGCGAAGGATCCTGCCCGGATCATGCGCTTTTTAAACGGGTACATGGACGAGGAATTCCAGCGGACCGCCTCCTGGGGCATTGAAGGGGAAGACTGGCAGTATGACGCCAACCGCAAACCCTACCGGACCCCGGAACAGCGGGCCAATTGGGAAAACGACGCCTGGCAAGTGGCCAACACCAACCTGCTGATGCGGGATGTGTTCCCCAAACTGGAAGGTTCCTTTAGCGATGGATTGCCCACGGATCTGACCTGGTATCCCCCGGAACGGGAAGCTATGCTCCGCTCCGAAGACAAGGAACTCTTTGCCGCCTATGGGGTGAACAACTCCAACGAGATCATGGACAAGAACCCTGCCCCCAACTCCCTATGGTTCCCCACCTGGAGTATGGCTAATCCCCCGGACGGCTCGGAAGCCCAGATGGCCTATGCCAAGGCCGAACTGACCATGAAGAAGTACCTCCCCATGGTTATCACCTGTCCGCCGGCCCAGTTCGAAAGCACCTGGACCGAATATGTGAACCAGATGAGGGCCGACGGCATCGCCAAGTACGAAGCCTACATGCAGGAACAGCTTAACGCCCGGATCAAAGCCTGGAGCGGCAGATAGGCGGAAACGTAACGGAAAATTGAAAATGGAGCGGTCCGGTGAAAGCCGGACCGCCTCTTGAGGGGACAGGCATGAAAAAAGACCGCGGAACAACAGCCATTGATAAATCGGTAAATAGACCGGCAAACCGGGAAAAGAGCTTTTTTGAGAAAATACTTATCCAAAAACAGCTCGTTTTCATGGCCCTGCCTCTTGTTCTCTACGTCATTCTCTTTTCTTATGTGCCCCTTTGGGGGTGGACTATGGCGTTTCAAAATTTCAGGCCCGCCCGGACTTTTTGGGAACAGGATTGGGCGGGCCTCCGCTGGTTCAGCTTTTTGTTCCAGGATCAGGTATTTTTGCGGGACATCCGCAACAGCATCTGTATGAGCCTGATCAACACATCCCTGGGTTTTATCACCGCCATTGGCTTTGCCCTGCTCCTCAACGAATTAAAAAAGATATTGTTCAAGCGGGTCGTTCAGACCGTTTCGTACCTCCCTCATTTTCTCTCCTGGGTTATCGTTACGGGTCTGGTGTCCAATATGCTGTCCGTGGACAGCGGGGCCATCAATGAACTGCTCCTGTCTCTGGGCCTTATCAAGGAGTCCGTGCTTTGGCTGGGGATACCCAAATATTTCTGGGGAATCGTCGGGGCCACCTACGTCTGGAAGGAGGTAGGCTGGAACACGATCATCTATCTGGCGGCTATGGTGGGTCTCGATCCCGCCCTGTACGAGGCCGCCGAAATTGACGGCTGTAACCGTTACCGGAAGATGTGGCACATCACCCTGCCGGGTATAAAGCCCACCATCATTATTCTTTTAATCATGAGTATTGGCCGCATCCTGGATGCCGGCTTTGAACTACAGTACTTCCTGCGGAACGGCCTTATCCAGGATGTGGCGGATACCATCGACATCTTTGTGCTGGAGTTTGGCTTTCGCCACAATAACTTCGCCCTGGCCACCGCCGCGGGGATGTTCAAGAACGTTGTCAATGTTACCCTTATCTTTACGGCGAACTGGATCGCCAAAAAAACCGGGGAGGAGCAGTTAATATAATGAAATTCACCGACCGGACATTATCCAAACTTGAAGACAGAATTTTTAACACGGCTAATACGGTAATAATGCTGTTGATCGTCATCTGTACACTCTACCCCTTTTGGAACACCGTCGTTGTCTCCCTGAACCAGGCCACCGATACCCTCAGGGGGGGACTTACCTTTTGGCCCCGCAAGTTCTCGATGCAGAATTACAAAACTGTCTTTGCCACCGGTACTATCTACAACGCCTTTTTTATCTCCGTAAGCCGGACCGCCATAAACACCGTTGTTAACGTGTTCTTCACCTCGATGATCGCCTTTGCCCTTTCCCGCAAGGAATTTGTACTCCGCAAACCCTTCACCATGATACTGATCCTGTCCATGTATGTGAATGCCGGACTTATCCCCAACTATTTTTTAATGCGAAGCCTCCATCTTACCGGCAGTTTTCTTGTGTACATCGTCCCCGGCATTGTCAATGCCTTTAACTTTGTGGTAATGCGCACCTATATGCGGACCCTGCCGGAAAGCATCATCGAATCCGCCCGGATAGACGGTTGTGGGGATTTCTGGATTTTTGTCCGCATCATCCTGCCCCTTTGCCTTCCCGTACTGGCAACCATCGCCCTCTTTGTGGCCGTAGAATCCTGGAACGCCTGGTTCGACACCCTCATCTACAATTCCGGCGAACCCCGGCTCCACAGTCTCCAGTACAAACTCATGGAATACATTCAGTCCAGCCAAAGCCAGGCCAAAAGCGCCGGCGATGTGGCCGCCATGTCCATGCAAAGCACCCAGGGTATGGTGACGCCGGCCAGCATCCGGGCGGCGGTCACCGTCATAGCCGCTCTGCCCATCATGATTGTCTACCCCTTCATGCAGCGTTACTTTGTTGTGGGCCTTAACGTAGGCAGCGTCAAAGAATAGGAATATTTCGGGATGGCCAAATCAAATCTGAAGTGCGAAAATAGCAGGGTAGAGAAAAGGCATCGTCAAGACCGGTAAAATAAAGTTGCGCCGAATTTTATTTGAAGTGCGAATTTTATGGCGAAAAAACTTCGTAAGGAGTCAGGCAGCCTAAAACCTTGCGAGGCCGATTATTGATTTTAGCAACGATTTTGTCAAGCTGTTTTT
>JAISOQ010000293.1 GCA_031275515.1 Treponema sp.
CCTTTTTTCCTCTTTGGCAAAAAAACCGGCAGCCTGTTTATTGTTCGGTCTTTCCCTCTTTCTTCCCGCATGCGTCCGTTCCGGCGGAAAGGAGGGCGCGGATACCCCGCCTTTGGGGAGGGGGCCTGACAGTTTGATTATCGCCGTGGCGTCTGAACCCGCGACCTTCGATCTCCACTACGCGGCGTCTATGGTGGAAGGCTGGGTCGGCAACAATATTTATGACGGCCTTTTATTTTTTGATGACCAGGGGAATATAGAACCCTTGCTGGCGGAGGATTACCGGATCTCTCCCGACGGGCTTACCTATACCTTCCGTTTAAGGAAGGGGGTAAAATTCCACAATGGCGAGGAGTTAACTTCCCGGGATGTGGCCTTTACCATTGAGTACGGAAAGAGCGCTCCCAACGCCAGCCTCCTCTGCGGCATGATCCGTGATGCGGCCCTTCCCGATGAATACACGATCATTCTTACCTTAAAAGAGCCTATGGCATCTTTTCTTTCCGAATTCGCGGGAAACCAGTTTTCCATATACAACGAGAAAGCGGTGAAAGAGGCGGAGAACTACGGCAGTTTTCCTGTCGGTACGGGGGCTTACCGCTTTACCGGACGCCGCGCCGGAGTGGACCTCTCCTTCGAAGCCTTCTCCGGTTATTTCCGCGGGGAGCCGCCTATAAAACATCTTGTGTTCCGCGTTATCCCCGATGATTTTACTGCGGCGGTTGCCCTTGAAACCGGCGAGGTAGACCTTATCATGGCCCTCTCGGGTCCAGCCGCAGTATCCCTGCGGGACAAGGATGACATTGTTGTGAGTTCCGATCCGTCTGCCAGGGTGAATTATGTTGCCATGAACACCGAAAGGCCCCCCTTTAATGATGTAAACCTCCGCCGGGCGGTGAATTACGCCTTGGACCGGGAGACCATACGGGGCATTGTGTACGAAGGGGGAGGAAACGTCAAGGATTACATGGCCCTTCCCTGGATGGCGGCGTTTGCGGAGCCGGAGACCCGGTACGCCTATGATCCCCTCAGGGCGGCGGCCCTGGCGCAGGAAGCGGGAGTTTCCCCGGAGAAATCTGCGGAAGCGACCCTTATAGCCGCCGCTTCTTCACGCCAGGCCGCAGAAATTGTGCGGCAGAACCTGGCCGTTCTGGGTATTAACATCACCCTGGATATTTTGGAATTCAACGCATGGATTGCGCGGTATTACCGGGGAGATTATCAGATCGCCTGCGGGGGCCATTACATGAATATAAAAGATATGAACTATCTCGGCCTCTTCTATGAGTCGGCCAACATAAACCAGGGTAATTCCGCCAGATACAGCAATCCCTTAGTAGACGAGCTTTTTGCGGAAGGCCGGCGTGAACTTGAGACCGAAAAGAGGAGGGCGCTTTACAAGCGCATCGCGGACATTGTTCAGGACGACGCTCCCTATGCGGTCTTCGCCAATCCTCCGGTCATCAGGGCATACCGCCGGAACCTGCGTATTGCCCATACTTACTCCCACAGTATTTATGTCAGAGACATCTCCTGGGACAATGCGGCTTATTAGGAAGCGGACATGCTCCGGTATGTACTAAAACGGCTTTTTGTTTTTGTCCCTACGCTTCTTTGCGTTATTTTTATCATATACGCCGTCATGGACCTGACCCCCGGCGATCCTGCCCGCATCATCCTGGGGGAAAGGGCAGCGGAGGAACAGGTAGCGTTGCTGCGTGAAGAACTCGGCCTCAATAAGCCTCTGTTTATGCGGTACCTGCGCTATGTGTCCCGGGCCCTTAAAGGCGATCTCGGCTTTTCCTACAGCCGGAAAACGCCGGTACTCGACGATATTCTGCAGAAATTCCCCTATACCCTGACCCTGGCCGTGTGGGCGGCGCTGCTGAGTTCCCTCATCGGGGTTTCATTAGGCGTCCTCTCGGCGCTTAAGCCCCATTCCCCCTTGGATACGGTTTCTTCCCTGGTCTCCCTGTTCTTCGCATCCCTCCCCGGTTTTGTTCTTGGTATGCTGCTCATACTGGTTTTTTCCCTGCGCCTCCGTGTTCTGCCATCAGGCGGGGTATCTTCCTGGCGGCATTATGTCCTTCCTGTCGCCGCCCTCACGTTTCCTGCCGCGGCAGGAACGCTGCGCCTAACCCGGGCCATGATGATAGAAACACTGCGCAGGGATTATATACGCACCGCCCGCGCTAAGGGCGCCGGCGAAAGGGCTGTCGTTTTGAAACATGCCCTGAAAAATGCGCTCTCCCCGGTGATCGTCGATCTAGGTATGCACTTTGGCTACCTTTTGGGCGGCGCGGTAATCACGGAAACGCTGTTTGCCCTTCCCGGCCTGGGTTCCCACATCGTTGACGCCCTAAGGATGAAAGACGCCCCTGTAGTGCTGGCATCGGTAGTATTTCTGTCGGCGTTTTTCAGCGCGGTCCTCCTTCTGCTGGACCTGGTTTGCGCCTTCCTGGATCCCAGGAGCCGGGCGCGGTATGCCGGCAGGGAAGGCGCCCGGTGATGAAAATCCTGAACCCGCCGCAAAACGGCCCGGCCTTTGTCCCCGGTCCCCGTCTCCGGCGTTCCTCGGCGGCGTGGGGCCGCTTTAAAAAGAACAAACCCGCTATGGCGGCATTGGCGCTATTCCTTGGGATGCTCGCTGTCCTGATCTTCGCGGATCTCCTTGCCCCTTACGAGAAAGGGATACGGTTGAATCCGGCGGCCCGCCTTGCGCCTCCCGGGGGGGAATACCTTTTCGGCGCCGACGAATATGGCCGGGATGTGTTTACCCGGGTCATACACGGCGGGCGGCTCTCCCTTTCTTTGGGCTTTGCCGCTTCCGCCGCCGCCATGCTCCTCGCCCTGATCCCCGGCTGCGCGGCTGGCCTTTTAGGGGGAGCGGCAGATGAAGTCATCACCCGGATCATGGATGCCTTTCTTTGCATCCCTTCGATACTCCTGTCTCTGGCGGCGGCGGCTGCTCTGGGGCCGGGATTCGGGAACCTTCTCATCGCCCTGGTGATCTCCCATGTCCCGGGTTTTACCCGGTTCGTCCGCTCGGTAACGCTCACCATCGTTGTAAACGATTATATTGAAGCCGCCAGAGCCTCCGGGACATCCGGCTTGGGAATCATAACCCGCCACATCCTGCGGAACGCCCTGGGCCCCATCCTTGTTCAAACCGCTTTCGCTTCGGCGCGTATCATCCTCATTGCCGCCGGTCTCTCCTTCATCGGTCTTGGCGTCCGTCCCCCCGCTCCCGAATGGGGGGCCATGCTCTCCGAAGCCCGCCTTTTCCTGCGCCGCGCCCCGCACCTCATGTTCTTTCCTTCATCTGCCCTGGTCCTTTCTTCCTTCTCTCTCAACTTTTTGGGAGACGGCCTGCGGGACGCCCTGGACGTGCGCTTTGAGACCTAAGGAGCGGTTTTCATGACGGCGGCGGAAATATTGCTTTCCGTGAGGGGCCTTAAAACGTATTTTTATACCCCCGCAGGGGTGGTGAAAGCCGTCGACGGCCTTTCGTTTGATGTGAGAAAAGGCGAGACCCTCGGCGTCATTGGGGAATCCGGGTGCGGGAAGACCGCCGCCTGCCTGTCAGTGATGCGCCTTATCCCGGATCCTCCGGGCCGGCATGAAGGGGGAGAACTCTTTTTTCAGGGCCGGGACATACTCGCCATGAATGATATGGAACTGCGCTCCTTCCGGGGAGGCGGCGTTTCCATGATCTTCCAGGAACCCATGCCGGCCCTGAATCCCGTCCTCACCGTGGGGCATCAGATCGCCGAAGGAATACTGCTCCACAAAGGCACAGACAGGGCCGAAGCGCGAAACCGTACCCTTGAATGGCTTGACCGGACTGGGTTCCGCCATCCCGAAAGGGCTGCCGGCAGTTACCCTTTCACCCTGTCGGGGGGTATGCGTCAGCGGGTGATGATTGCTATGGCCTTGGCAGCCGGTCCCAAACTCCTCATCGCCGACGAACCCGCGGCTTCTCTGGACATGACCACTCAGGCGCAAATACTGCGTCTTATTGGGGACCTGAAACGGGATGCCGGTCTTTCGTGTCTCTGTATCTCCCACGACCCGGAGGCGATGAGGGGATTTGCAGACAGGATTCTGGTGATGTACGCCGGACATCCCTGCGAGGCCGGTCCCGCAGAAGAACTGCTTGCCCGGCCCTTGCATCCGTATACAAGGGGGCTTATGGAAGCGGCGTTCCTAAGAAATGCCGCTTCCCCTGGTCTTACGGATGCCGCGCATGTTCCCCTAAGGCTCCCGGTCATTCCCGGACATGCGCCTTCTCTCCAGGATATGCTCCAAGGCTGCCCTTTCCATCCCCGGTGTTCCCTGGCGGAAGAATCCTGCCGCAGGGATTTCCCGCCTCCCCGCAAAGCCGGAAAGGATTGGGAGGTCTGGTGCTGGCGGTATGGCGCTGCGGAGAACAGCAATTCTTTTTCTGCCGTCGGTAATACTATCCGTTCTGAAGGCAGGCACGACAGTAATACTACTGGAAATAAGGCGGCCGGCGTTGAAAATGACCTGTTAATTGAATTGAGGCATATAAAGAAACATTTTCTTCTTCCCGGCGGTTTCTTCCGGAAGACCGGCGATACGGTACAGGCGGTGGACGATGTTTCCTTAGGCATACGGAGGGGATCAACCCTGGCGGTTCTGGGAGAATCAGGATGCGGAAAGACCACCCTTGGCAGGCTTGCGGTGAAGCTCCTTGAACCCTCTTCCGGCGTTCTTTTCTTTGACGGCAGGGATATTACCCATGTGCGGGGAAAGGAAGAACGCCATTTCCGGCGGAGAACACAAATAGTATTTCAAGACCCTTTTTCGTCCCTGGACCCCCGGATGATGGTCTATGACATAATAGGGGAGGGGCTTAGGAACTACCGAATGGTCAAGAACCGGCGGGAACTCCGGGACAGAGTAGTATTTGCGGCGGAAAAGTGCGGCCTCACCGGGGATCAGTGCGCCCTGTACCCCCATCAGTTTTCAGGCGGCCAGCGCCAGCGTATAGCCATTGCCAGGGCCTTGGCAGCGGAACCGGCTTTCATTGTCTGCGACGAAGCGGTCTCTGCCCTGGATGTCTCGGTCAGGGCTCAGATCGTCAACCTCCTCAAAGACCTTCAGGATGAAATGAACCTCACCTACCTTTTTATGACCCACGATTTGCCTGCCGCGGAATTCATGAGCCGGGAAACGGCGGTGATGTACCTGGGGCGCATCGTTGAAAAGGGACCTTCCGCAGTCGTGTTTCACCGCCCCTTACATCCCTACACCCGCGCCCTCCTCGAATCAGTCCCCGCATCTTGCGGAACCCCGCGGCATGACTGGCCGCGCCCAGCCCCGCCTGGGGAGGCGCCGTCTCGTCACCTTCAGCAGGGATGCTGTTACGCGCCCCGCTGTCCCCGGGCCGGAAAGGAGTGCCGGAGGGAAGCGCCTGCATACCGGGAAGCGGAGCCGGGGCATTTTATTTCCTGTTTCCGCTCATAATCGGATTGCCGGGCATTTTGCGGAATTTTTCCTATTTTTATT
>JAISOQ010000086.1 GCA_031275515.1 Treponema sp.
GCTGTTATTTTACCGAAACAGCCGGCTCTAAACTTGATTAGCGGTTTAAGATATGCTTACATATACTAAAGACCGTAAAGAAACCATGCGGCGGTTACTTCTCACTATCCTTTAGGATCAAGTTTAGCGCCCTTGTTTGACGGTACGGTTGTTTCAATGAAAAACGGAGTATCCTATGATCCTTACCATGCACGAATCGGCGCTTTTAGAGATTGACGCGCGGCATGATTTTTGTCCTTCCTGCCTTGCGGCGCCGGGGGAAGCGGAATGAAAAACCTGTCGGCTCTATTTACGGACTTTTACTCCCTCACTATGGCCCAGGGGTATTGGAAAAAGGGCATGAACTGCCGGGCTATTTTTGAGATGTTCTTCCGCCGCCAGCCTTTCGGCGGGGGGTTTGCCGTGTTCGCGGGCCTTGGGACCCTGCTGGAAACCATTCTGAACCTGGGGTTTTCCGATGAGGACATCGGCTACCTCCGGGGCCTGGGTCTCTTTGAGGAGGGGTTTCTCGCGTATCTGAGGGACTTCCGCTTTACCGGTTCCCTCTGGGCTATGGACGAAGGCCGGGTGGTGTTTCCCCATGAACCCCTTATCAGGGTGGACAGCGGGCTTATCGAGTGCCAGATTCTTGAGGGGATCATCCTCAACACCGTCAATTTCCAGAGCCTCATTGCCACTAAAACCACCCGGGTATGGCTGGCGTCCGGGAAGGGGACGCTCATGGAGTTCGGCCTCCGCCGGGCTCAGGGAATAGACGGGGCCATGTCCGCTTCCCGGGCGGCCTTTATAGGCGGGGCCTCGGGAACCTCAAACACGGCGGCGGGGAAGGCTTTCGGCATCCCCGTGATGGGAACTATGGCCCATTCCTGGGTCATGTCCTTTGACAACGAGGAAGAGGCGTTTTCCGCCTATGCGGAGATCTACCCCAAACACCCGGTTTTCCTCATCGACACTTACGACACCTTGAAAAGCGGAGCGCCTAACGCCATAACTGTGGGGAAACGCCTGGCCGCCGGCGGGAAGAACTTCGGGATACGCCTGGATTCCGGGGACATCCACTACCTTTCGGTGGAGGTGAGGAAGATGCTGGACGCTGCGGGGCTTGTCAAGGCGACTATTGCGGTGTCCAACGACCTGGACGAATCCATCATCCAGACCCTTACCGATGCGAAAGCGCCTATCAATTCCTGGGGCGTGGGAACCCAGATGGTGACCGGCGGCGGCGATGCGGCTTTTACCGGGGTGTATAAACTCACCGCCAAAGAAGATGCCGCCGGACGCCTTTGCCCGGCGATTAAATTCTCCGACAATCCGGAAAAAACCACTACTCCCGGGGTCAAGCAGGTGTGGCGGCTCAAGGATTCCTGCGGCATGGCCCTGGCGGATGTTTTAGAGCTTGAAAGCCCCGCCGGACTTGAGGACCCCGCCGGGGATTCCGCGCCGGACTCCATACAGCCGGGACAGCGGTATGCCTTTTGGCATCCTTCGGCGGATTACCGTCATTTTTACCACACCCCCATAAACGCTCCTGAACCGCTCCTTAAACTCTGTCTGAAAGACGGAAAGCTTGTCCGGGAAGAACCTCCGCTGGAAGCCATACGCCGCTTTGTACAGGCAGACCTGGACATTTTCGATCAGAGTTACAAACGGCTCCTTAACCCCCACATCTACAAGGTATCCATCACCCACCGGCTCAGGGAACTCAAACTGAAACTCATCAAAAACTTCCTGGAGGATTTATAGTATCTTCTATGTATATGAAGGATATGAACAAGGACCTTTACGCCATGATGCAGCGTTATCCTCCTAACTCCCCCGCCTGGAGCCTGGCGGACGCTTTTGATGCGGTTACCAACGGCATGGACAACCCCGAAAGTTTTGCCCGCATGGAGGAACTTACGGAAAGCCAATTACAGCCCTGGAAACGCCTGATACACGGGATCCGTTCCCTCTACTCAGGGGATATTCCCGGCTGTCAGGCCGCTATGGAAGCCATAGACGACCGTTCCGCCCCCGGCGCGTTGAAGCCGATCTTCAAAGCCTGGATAGTCCGGCAGGGAGCGGGCTTCTGCAAAGCGGGCTTCTCCGAACTTTCAGGGGCCGGGCGCGCCGTGAGCAGTCTCTACCGCCGCCTTATCGTGGAACCTCATCCCCTTTCCCTCCTGGCTGAACAGGCTGAGGAAGCCCTCAACCACGGCCTGGCGGAACAGTTCGCCTTTTTAGCCGGAAAAGTCATGAAGTCTTTGCAGGAGCAGAAACGCGGGGACGGCCCCCTTCTGGCCGTGCGCTATGTCCGGTACTGCCTAAAGCTCCTGGACAAGGCCGGCCGGGAAGATGCGGACTTCTTTTCCGTGGCGGTGAAGAATCTGGGAGAGGCCGACGGGTTCTGCGCCCTGGGCTTTGCCCTCATAGGCAAAGACAACAACGCCGCCGTCGCCGCCCTGGAAAAGGCCCTGAGTTCAGGCGGAGGCCCTTTCCTGGACGCGGCTATGGCCTCCCTCATCGCCGGTTTCCTCCCGGCCTTGAAGCAGCGGGCTGTACGGGGCCGGCGAATTTCGTCAGGACAGCCCCGCCGGGCGCCGGACGTTTATGGGTCAAAATATCCGGTGTCCGGCAGCCGCAAAGCCGCCGGCCAACTGGAATTATTCGGAGAAAACTATGGATAAAGAAGATATTCTGGCCCTTCTCAGGGTGAAATCCGGGGCAGGCGGCAGGCCGCCTGCCGGGACGGAAACGATAAACCGCCTGGCCGCGGCCCTGACCGTTCCCGCTTCCTTTGAGGAATTGGAACGGGAACTCTCCCCCGTGGCCCGCTACCTCGGTCCCGGCGTCTGGATGGAGGCGATCAAAG